>NZ_JAKUHK010000007.1:0-19434 GCF_023630655.1 Synechococcus sp. MU1655
CGGGGTCGTCGTGAGCACGAGTGGCTGTCCGATCCTCGTTCGAGCCGCACAGCTCGAGGGGAAAGGGCGGAGCGATGGCGACTCCCTTCTTCAACAACTCAACGCTGCCCCCAATCAGCAATTCGGCACATTTATGTAACGGTTGAGCGTTAACGGCGATACGTCCTCGTGCTATGCGTGACTTGGCGGCGGCGCGAGGAGCCTCCCGAGCGGCGACCTCGTCCGCCGCTCAGGTCGAGGGGAGGAGCACTAAGAATGGTGGGCTCAAACCCAGGAACATTCTCCCGACGCAAGGTCTCACCCGTCAGGCGCTCAATCGCCTTCAAAAGCAATGCCTCTTCAGCAGCAACAAGAGAGATGGCATGGCCGGTTTCTCCTGCACGACCCGTACGTCCGATGCGATGCACATAGTCTTCGGCAACATTCGGGAGATCGAGATTCACCACATGTGGGAGCTGCTGGATATCAATCCCTCGCGCAGCAATATCTGTGGCAACAAGAACGCGCACTGAGCCGTCCTTAAATCCTTGCAAAGCCCGTGTTCGCGCACCTTGGCTTTTATTTCCATGGATCGCTGCCGCCAACAGACCTTGCTGGCTAAGACGTTCCACGGCGCGATTCGCACCGTGCTTTGTCCGGGAGAACACCAAAACCTGAAGCCACTCACCGCTGCGAATAAGATGGCTTAAAAGATCAATTTTGCAACGCATATCGCAGGGATGAACAACCTGCTCAACAGATCGAACCGTTTGGTTGGCAGGGGCGACCTGAATTTGCACAGGATGGTCAAGCAAACCCGTCGCTAATTTCCGAATTGGTGCACTAAATGTGGCCGAAAACATCAAGGTCTGACGACGATCAGGAAGACGTGAAATCACTCGCCGGATGTCATGAATAAAGCCCATATCCAACATTCGATCGGCTTCATCTAGTACCAAAAACTCAACCCGATCGAAGCGCACAGCGCCCTGCTGAAGCAGATCTAGTAAGCGACCTGGAGTCGCAACCAACACATCAACGCCTTTCTGCAGACGCTGAATTTGAGGGTTGATCTTCACACCACCAAACACAACGTCACTAGTGAGCTGGAGATGCTTGCTGTACTCAAGAACACTGTCCAGCACCTGGGCGGCTAGCTCTCGAGTCGGGGTCAAGACCAAAGCTCGTATCTGTGAACGCCCTGGACGTGCTCCATGGTTGAGGCGTTCCAACATCGGGAGCGTAAAACCTGCTGTTTTACCTGTTCCTGTTTGAGCAGCAGCCATCACATCCCGCCCAGAGATCACAGCTGGTATAGCCTGCAATTGAATCGGCGACGGAGCGGTGTATCCCTTCTCCTGCAAAGCCTTCAGCAGCGGGTGACTCAAACCAAGGGAATCGAAACCAGAGGCTGCGGACTCTGACGCGGCAGGGGAAACGGAAATGGCCAACAATGCGAAAGATTCAGCCTAAATCCACACCTTCAACATTCCATGTAAAGCGTACGAGCTTGATTCCAAATCTGCTCTAGGTCGTCATCTGAAAGGGAAAGCGCCTGGGGGTGGACTGAGGCCAACCACTGACGCCGCTGCTCGATGCCGGTGCCATCAAAAAACTGTTGGCCCGCCGCTAGCACCCTGAATTTTAGGAATTCAAGAAGTACAGAACGAGTTTTAATGCGTTCAGCATGAGTCATCGTGTTGACCCCAACAAGAAGTAGAAGCAGACAAAAAAGTATGGCGCATGGCAAAAAAGCTCAAGCAACGATGCAGGAAGCCGCTACGGATGAGGGTCCCAAAAAGGTAAACAGTTAACCACAAATCCAGAATCACATTAAGGACTTAAAATCTGAATTGATGCTGGATTCACCCCAAGCTCAAACGGTTGCCCCAACGAGACGTGGTCAACATAAGGAGCCAAGATTTCAAGGGTAGATCGACTTTGCCAATGCCTCACCTTCGTTTCTGGGTGTGGCCAATAAACCAAACCTGGAACGTCCAAATGAAATGTGCCAACTGAACGTAAGCGAATCCTCCAAAACGAAAAGGTTTCAGGGGGATGCAAGTGGGTCCATTCCAGCTCACGAAATAGATAATCTGGATGCCTCAGACGTAGCTCAGAAGGAGAGAATGAAAGATTTAATGTTCCAGGCCAATAAGGAGAAAGATCAAGTCCTAAGGCTGCAAAAAAGGGCGATTGCATCGCAATAGTCCCCTTGGGGTAGGGAGAGATCCCTGATGCACCAGAGCTCAAGGCTTGACCTGAGGCGACTCCGTGCCCTTTAAAAAGAACACCCGGATGCCAACGAAGGCTGGTCATAGGCGCTCTTCCCGGTGAACACAACGATCACATGGCCCATCAGGCAAAACGGCACAACGAAGCAAAGGGGTCAAAGCATTGAATCGGCAATCAGCATCTCCAATCACCCAACCATGACCAACAAATTGGGAATCAGCAGGCTGTTTTTGGGGCTTTAGAAGCAAAACAATCGATGCGAGTTCATAGTGACCTGAATGCAACTTGTAGCGATGCTTCCTTTGCATGACTAGATAACTGGTTTGTTGATGAAAAAACCATTGACCGGGCATAGGAGGATCAGTCAACTCAAAGCGGTCGAGCAGAACCTGAGTCACGGAATGACGCATTTCAACAAGCATTGGATCAAACTTCATGTCCCAAGGGTTCTTTCCTGTCGGAAAAGCCCCAAATCATGAGCAAAGCAACAGTTAACAGGCTCCACCATTCGGGTGGTTGGAAGCCAGAGAAAAACAGGCTTAAAATAAGTTTAACTCCCACCAAAGCGACCGCAAAATATCCAGCCGATTCCAAGTGGGTATAAATTTCAAGCCATCGAATAAATAATCCCGAAGTAAAACGTAAGGCAACAACGCCAATAAAAGCCCCTGTAATCACAAGAATGAGTTGGTCACTAATCGCCACAGCAGCAGCAACACTATCAACGGAAAAAGCTAGATCCGTTAGGGCTAAGGCCACGATCGTTCGTGTGAATGAGGTTGCTGGTGGATTCCCAGAGGATCCAGACGGATCCTGGGAGCCTGATGGCTTCACCCAAAGATGGGACAGGAAAAGCCACAGCAAATAAACACCAGCAAGGAATTGCAATGGCTTGAACGCCAGCACCCACTGAGCCAATAAAATCAGAGCAACCCTGAGAAAAAAAGCAATCGCAATTCCAAGGTCGAGTGCTTTTTTTTCTTTGATTGGATCGTTTTGCTTTCGAGCTACAGCCGCTAAAGCAATCGCATTGTCAGCGGAAAGCAGCAGTTCCAAGACCACAAGCACTGGGAGGAGCGGCAGCAGCTCAGCCCATTGATCAACACCATCAAGAAGAGGCGTCAGTGACGGTAGTGCAGCTGAATCCATCCCAACAGCTTAGAAATGGTTACCCCCCTCCAGAGGCATGAAAACAAAGGTGGAGATTTGCCACATCGATAGCAACCGATGTGTGGTGCGTGTCAGCGGCTTTGATGGCGAACGATGCCTAGGAAGCTCGCTAGGAGAAGCTGCCGATGCTGAGGAAGCAGAAGACCGGGCGAGAGAACGATTGGAGGAACGTCTGCTCAAACAAAAGCAGAGCACAGAGCCAAAACAGCACTTGCAAACCACCAACGAAAAACAGCCAGAACCTGAGGCTCAACAACCAAAACCGGCTAGGAGATTTGACAGCAAGGATGTTGTCGAGAGTGAACCCAAGACGATGAAGCCAGCCAAGCCAGCCTTTCCAATACCCATACAAACCAACGAGCAGCCCACCGTATCCAATCCGGAGCCGAGCGAAGCACCCACAGACCCAGAGGATTGGAGCGAAGAGCTCACAGCCATCGATCTACAACTCAAGCGCATTGGCTGGACCCGTGAACATGAGTCCAGATATCTAGACCGAGCGTATGGCCATGGGAGCAGGCACAAGCTAACGAGGTATAGCGACCTTGTGTCTTACCTCAATAAGCTGAAAAGTTTCGATGAAGGAGCTGAAGCCGGGTCAGCACAGACTCCTCTACGGAGAAGCGACTTAATCACTCAAGGCGATGAAATGCTGACGACACTGCAATGGGATCAAGAAACCGCAAAACATTTCCTTCAACAAAAACTTGGAGCAACATCAAGACAACAGCTCAGCGACGAACAACTGTTTGAATTCAATATGCTTCTAGAGGAGCAGCTGATCGGCGATATGCCGAAATAGAATCATCACCAAACCAGTTTTTTTCTACAGGCAAAGGAGATCTCAGCGAACAGCAATCCATTGATAAAAGCAAACAAAGTAGTCGTAAAAACCGAACTTTAACCGAACCAACGAATTCAATCAGAGGGTAAACCCACCTCAAGGGTTGGGTTTACCTACTCCTTACCTACGAGATCAGGCCATAAGAATGAGTGAACTTAAATCAAACAAATGACAAAAGTAATTGGCATTGACTTGGGCACAACCAACAGTTGTGTATCTGTGATGGAAGGTGGAAACCCCACCGTGATCGCAAATGCAGAGGGCTTTAGAACTACGCCTTCTGTGGTGGCCTACACCAAGAGCAAAGACCAATTGGTCGGCCAGATCGCTAAACGTCAAGCTGTGATGAATCCAGAGAACACCTTTGGATCAGTCAAACGCTTTATCGGAAGGCAAACGGATGAAATAGCAAAGGAAACGAAAGATGTTCCCTACACCGTGGAATCTGTCGGAACCAAGGTCAAAATCAACTCAGCATGGATGAAGAAGTCATTTTCACCTGAGGAGATCAGCGCCAGTGTACTTAGAAAACTTGCTGATGATGCTTCGAAGTATCTAGGTCAAACAGTGACTCAGGCGGTAGTCACTGTTCCCGCTTACTTCAATGACTCACAGCGCCAGGCCACAAAAGATGCTGGCAAAATCGCTGGCTTAGACGTTTTAAGAATCATCAACGAACCCACTGCTGCCGCTCTTGCATACGGGTTGGACAAGAAGGATGCAGAGAAAATCCTCGTCTTTGACTTGGGGGGTGGAACTTTTGATGTCTCCATCCTGGAAGTAGGAGAGGGGGTCTTCGAAGTGATCAGCACCTGCGGAGACGCCCACCTTGGAGGAGATAACTTCGACAAAGTGCTTGTGGATCACATGGCTGAAACCTTCCAGAAAGAGGAAGGAATTGATCTCAGAAAAGATGCACAAGCTCTACAACGTCTCACTGAGGCTGCCGAGAAAGCAAAGATTGAACTCTCATCGTCCACACAGAGCGACATCAATCTACCGTTCATCACAGCAACAGCTGATGGGCCCAAGCATCTAACGATGACAGTTAACCGAGGGACATTCGAGGAGTTGGCTTCAAACCTGATTGACCGTTGTAAGAAACCAATTCAACAGGCGATGAAAGACGCCAAACTCTCAAAAAGCGACCTAAACGAAGTGATCATGGTTGGAGGTAGTTCACGGATTCCCGCAGTCTTAGAAGTCGTGAAAGTGGCAACAGGCCAAGATCCAAATCAAACCGTCAATCCTGATGAGGTTGTGGCCATTGGCGCTGCTGTTCAGGGAGGAGTGCTCTCAGGAGAGGTCAAAGACATTCTTTTACTGGACGTCACACCTCTCTCACTAGGTGTGGAAACGATGGGCAGCGTGGTGAATGTGATGGTTCCGCGAAACACAACCATTCCAACGCACAAAACTGAGATCTATTCCACAGCGATGGATGGTCAAACCACGGTAGAAATTCACGTTCTCCAAGGAGAGCGCCAGATGGTCTCAGACAACAAGAGCCTTGGAACCTTCCGATTAGATGGGATCCCTGCTGCTCCCCGTGGTGTCCCTCAAGTGGAAGTGGCCTTTGATATTGATGCCAATGGAATCCTGAGTGTCACAGCTAAGGACACAGGATCAGGCAAGGAACAATCAATCACGATCACTGGTGCCTCAACCCTTAGTTCAACGGAAGTGGATCGAATGGTGAAGGATGCAGAAGCAAACGCTGACTTAGATCAGAAAAAGCGTGAAGCAATCGACACCAAAAACCAAGCGGAATCGCTGATTTATCAGGCTGAGAAGCAACTACGGGAACTAGACAACAAGGTCACTCCTGAGTCGAGAACCAAAGTGGAATTAGTTCTTTATGAACTCAAAGAAAGCCTTCAAACGGATAACACACAACAAATCAAAGAACGTCTTGAAGGAGTGAAAACGGCATTAATGGAAATGGGTTCCATGCTTTATTCTCAAGAGGAAGAGAGGCCTCAACGTTCAGAGCAAACCAATGAGAACGATGATGTCATCGATGCTGAATTCGTCGATTCGCCCAACTAAACATCCTCAGTCAAGTTAGAGACACAACTAACTGAGAGGGGCAAGCACAATAAAACTTGCCCCTTTTGATCGCCCGGGCCTAGGGGATGGAGAGCCCCAACACCGAGAAAACAACCCAGTCGCAGCAGTCGCAATCGAGACTTCTTAAGGTTTTCTCTATAGCAAAGGCGTTGTGTGGGCATACCGTGACAAAACAGTAGAAGGTGGAATCAATGCACAGCACTCCAAAGAAAGCTGTTGTCTGCATGAAGTGGGATTCGAATGGTGAGCTTTCATTCCATGACACCCATGCATTGATCAAACGCTTGGCCAGTGCAGAACGATCACGTCGTGCCATGCTTGATCACCATGAACTTCGTCGGTGGCGATCTCGAGTCAACGGTGACACGCAACCTTCTCAAACGCTGGCCAGCTAATGAATGATTCTTTCGCGAGTGGTCCTGTAATCGTCGATCTAGATTGCAAAGAACACTCATAGGCAGCAGGCATGAATTGCTATACCAGTTGAAATGCAGCAAGCGATCGCTTGTATTTCAAGACACAAGAGTACGAGACTTATTCATCAGTGGAGACAGCAATCATCGAGACAGATCATCAAACAGGCAAAACACTATTATCGAATTCTGATTGTCAAAAAACCATTGAGTCTCTAAAGTTTGGACAGAAACTGGAGTCGCATCAATTTGGCAAAGCAGAAAAAAATCGATATTCCCTATTCACGGAAAGAGATGGTGGATTCACTATGTGCAAAATGGAAGTCAATGTGCGACAACAGCATTGAGAATGATCAGCTCAATTCCGAACAATTTCGGGATCTAGCGAGAACTGAAACCGACGATGAGCTATACAGAGATTGCTGTAATTCTGCAAAAAAAGAAGGCATCTCAATATCCGAGTTTATGGAACGCTATGTATAAGCATCCATGACGATAGACAAAAATCAATCTTTAACAGTTAATAGGAAGCCAAGACTACCACTTAAGCCATTCAATAGTCAATCGCTTGATAAACCATCGAGCCCGTAGAGTACATGTGATATTTCATCGACGTTGATCCAACTGATCTTTTCATCATCAACATCAACGACCTGAATCACGTGATGCCCACTGGGATCTCTGGCTTCTTGATTGCAGGACATAACCTGTCCCATCCACCAGCTGTGATCCTTCTTCAATTCTACTTGATTTTCACCTTTCACAATAATGTAATCACCGGGCTTCAGACTGAGAAAGTCTGGATAAGCAACCTGTCCATAGGGAAATGGCGTGCGCTCCTTAGCTGCATAACTCATGACTTCAATCCTTTCTTCCCTAGCTCTAACCCATGAAAAAAAGAAATGCCACTTTGGATGGCGAAATGTAAAAGCAATCTAAAGGAGGCAGCCGTTCTTAGGCCTGGCTGGGCGGCTAAAGGCAAGCTTTCGAGAACGCAAACCAACAAAAGAAATGTCCGCCTAAATCGTCAAGGAAAACACTCAAAACAGCTGGAATACTTCAGAAGATGAAACTAAGGAGGGGTAGATTAGGAGGCAATAGCTCATTTCAGTCACCCGTGAGACGTCAAATTTATTATTAATCTTTTACTTTTACCGCAAAACAAGAATATGATTGATTAATTACAATCCGAATTGATTCAAAGAGCCTAAAAAAACAAAGATTGAAAAAAAGAGAAAGACTGAGAGAAAGAAGGGTTCCTTCAATACTTCACTCTCAGCTCCTTCTCTAGCGACGGTTCATTAATTTACCGATATCAACAATCAAATACCTTGCACATGGGAGAACCAGGATGAGTATCACAGATATCATCCAACACTTTGTCTTTATGGCGATTGGCTGGATTGTCTAGACCACCGTTCTCCTTAGGGTCAAACTCGTCAGCAGTGTGCTTTTCATTGGTGCTGTACGGGACCTTGAACTGTTCGTACTTATCGGTGATGTCTGTCATGATGAGTAAACCGGTACAAATTCATCGTAACAAGTCATTCCGTCCAATTGATTAAATGAATATGTCAATCAAGCCTGCTGGTATAACTTCTCACCATTGGCAGGGTAACGGGAGTGCAGTTGTGTGTATTTCATCGAATAAGCTTGACATCATTCTCTGAACCCTTTCAGACATGACGTTGCACAGTGAAAATGAAACATACAATACAAAGTGTCATTTAGAAATTTTTTTTACCAAGACAATACGAAAAATGATTCAATAAAAAATCCGAACAAAACACCCCAAACTCCTTGGCAATGAATTCCACCAAGGGGCAAAGACATGAATCTAAAGCTCTTCAAGTCAACGACTTGTCCAACCAGGAAAGCTTAAATAGTAAGCTTTCAACCAAGAATAATAACCTATTTTCAGAGCTCCTGAGATTTAATTATTCTTAGCTCAGAGACATCGCTTGTGGTGTAGCCTGATAGATAATTTTTAAATTCGCTTTGGCCGGACTTCCCGAAAAATGCCTGATCGGTTTGGCGATCATTGGAGGCTTTGTCTTGCTCATCCCAATTGCCAAGCAGGCATCGTCTCAGAACACATGCATTTCTCATCATGCGAAAACGTCCTCAAGAACAACGGAAGTTATTAATCCCTCAGAAATCATGGGGAGTGTTCGTTATTGTGCTGGAGGTTCTTGATCACCAATGCCAGCTAGGTGAATACTGATGGAATCTACCAAATTCTGATCTCGTTCAACGATCTATTCTCATTTACTTGTCAATCATCGACAATAAATCATGTTTCTTGTTGCTCTTAACGCCAATATGATTGCAATCATATTGGAATTGACCTAGTCTTCATTCAAGGGAAACCCATTAAGAGATCAGGTCAAAATTAGCCCTTAATACATTCCTGCCATTGCTATAATGCTCCTATAAAGAGCATGAATTTGGCACCCAACTAAAACTATGGTTATCCAAAGAACCAGCCATAGCTATGTAGGCCAATACCAAGAAGATTCACACCGATGTAGCAAACACCAATCACAACCAATCCTGCGCTAGCCACTAAAGCAGGACGCCGACCCTGCCATCCTCTGCTCAACCGTGTATGCAAATAAGCTGCGTAGACCAACCAGCAAATCAGTGCCCAAGTTTCTTTTGGATCCCAGCTCCAGTAGCTGCCCCAGGCCTCATTGGCCCAAACAGCACCGCTAATAATCCCAACTGTGAGCAATAAAAAGCCAACCGTAATGGTGCGATAGCTAAGGCTGTCCAACAGCTCATTGCGAGAGAACTGGACAGAAGACAAGTGAACCTCAGACTCACCCACATTGCCGATTGGGGTCGCAAGCGTTGCACGTCGATAGCCTCCACTGCCAATCGAGCTGCTACGCAGTTCCAAAGCATGACTGCGATCAGTCACCAGAACAGCCACTGACAACAGAGATCCAACCAAAAGAGCGGCATAACTCACCATGATGACACTGACGTGCATCACAAGCCAACTGGAGCGCAACGCTGGAACAAGTGGCGAGGCTTCTTGCAGCTGGTCAGGCAGCGCAAAGCTTGCGAACGCAATACATCCCAAGCCCATCGGAGTTGCTGCTGCCGCGACAATTGGTGTTGGCCATGATCTCTCCACTAACAATTGGGTGAGGGTGCAGGCCCAAGCCAGGAAGCAGAGCGACTCATAGAGGTTGCTGATCGGAAAATGGCCCGACTGCCACCAACGGAGAACAAGTTGAGCCGTCAAGGCGAGGTTCGCTGTTGCAATCAACAGCGTCACAAGGCCAGAGGTCTTTTCTGAGCTGACTTTCCAGAAGGCAAGTGGCAAGGCCAACAGCAAAAGGGAAAAAGCAAGCAACCCGAGCCCAAGAACCGGATCCATCCCAGCCAACTCCATGAATCTCTTCACCATTAAACAACTTGATTCTGACGTGTTTTGGTCACCGGCTTGCCTGGCGCAACAACACTCCGCCAGCTGCAAGAGAAATCAATACTGGCCCCCAAGCGGCCAGAAAGGGAGCCAATGTCCCTTTGACGCCGAGTGAACTAAAACTAAAGCTCAAAACATAGTAAACAAAAATTAGGACCACACTGATCCCGAAACCTTGACTCCGACTCGTTCTGCTGTTGGGCTTTGCACCAAGACTTGAGCCGATCAAACCAAATACCAAACAAGCCATTGGGACGGTGAATTTCTCTTGGATTCGAACTCTGAGCCTGCGAGCTTCTTTTCGGTCCCCAGCATCAGACAGAAGTTGTTCAGCCTCTACAGCTTCGGATACAGTCATGTTGTTAGCGTCTTTTGGCAATTTCGCGATCCGTAGTGGCGCAGGACTTAGTGGGTAGAGGTATCGATCAAAATCAGCTGATGTAGTGCTTCCTGATGGAGTGAGGGTAAGAATTTTTCCATCATTAAATTCCCACTTAGCCTGAGACTCATTCCAGTTGGCCTTATCTGCGACAAGCATCTGAGTGAAACCAAATCGAGAAAAATCCAAGACGGTAACACCAATCATTGTTCCGTCTTCGAATTCCCTTGCATAGAATAATTGTGTTAATCCCTTACTAGATTGACCATCAGATTTAGCGACTCGCCCAAACCGAGAATAAACAATATTATCACCCTTCTCAGCAGCAATGGCTTTACCAAGGGCTCGTTGTAATGTGAATTCAGCAGACCGGTTTGTTCGTGGCACGATCACATCATTGAAAAGAAATGACAGGCTTGTCATCAAAAGAGCCAAGGCGATTGCAGGAGCAACCATTCGACTTGCTGTGACACCAACGCTTCGAAGAGCAGTCAGCTCGCTATTGGCAGAAAGACGGCTATAAGCAAGCAGGGATGCCATCAACGTGGCCATTGGGAAGGAAATCACCAAAAAGCTTGGCAATTTCAGCAACAGCACTTGAACAGCGATCGTCCAAGGGAGGTTCGATTCAACAATCTTGCGAACCAGGTCAAACATCACCCCGACGGAGAGAGACACCACCGTGAATGCTGTAAGAGCAAACAACAAGGGCCCGATTAATTCTCCAAGGAGCCAACGATCAATTAAAGGAATTCGATGAACAAGCCTGCGGAGCTGACGTTGAGCTGAAATCCAAAGATCATGGTTCAAAGCTGAAAACCCTCCCCGAGATAGTGACGACGTACCAGTGGGTCATGGGCGACTTCATCGGAACGACCTGAAGCGAGGATGCTGCCATCCGTCAAAATGTAGGCCCGATCAGTAATTGCAAGGGTTTCGCGGACGTTATGGTCAGTGATGAGAATGCCCATTCCTCGCTGGCGTAATCCATGGATCATTTGCTGAAGATCCGCCACCGCCAACGGATCAACCCCAGCGAAGGGTTCATCAAGGAGTAAATAGCGAGGACCCTCCAAACCAACAGCGAGGGCACGGGCCACTTCGCAGCGCCTTCGTTCACCACCTGAAAGCTGATAGCCGCAACGGTGGATGAACGGTTCGAGATGAAAATCCTCGATTAATTGTTGGAGTCGATGATGACTATCAACTTTGGAAAGTCCGCTTTGAGCCAACACCAATTCAAGATTTTCTTGAACGGTCAATTGGCGAAACACACTGGGTTCCTGAGGCAAGTAGCCAATTCCAAGACGAGCCCTTTGGGGCATCGAAAGATCCGCAACGGGATGTCCGTCCAGCAGAACTTGACCACGATCAGGACGCAACAGCCCAATCACTAAATTGAAGCTGGTGGTTTTGCCTGCCCCATTAGGCCCAAGCAGGCCAATCACCTCACCAGGTTTCAAGGTGAGTGAAAGAGAGCGAACCAATTTCCGGCCACCAAGAGTCAATGTGACCTGATCGAGACTCAAACTCATGGCGTTAGGGGAGTCTGCGAGTCAGGGCTCTGCTTTAACAGCAGGGTCGACTGAACTTGCTGACCTGGGATGGGCTTCGCCAGAGCACGTTCATCATCAAGGTTGTAGGTGACCCGTTCAGCACGAATACTGTTTCCATCGTCCTGAACCACATCCACATCTCCGCTTAATACAAGCATCGATTCCCTACTGAAGTACTGCGCCTGACGGGAGGTTGCCACCATCCCACGAGAGGGATAAACGATCCGAACATTGCCAACAGCAGTGACGACACCCGTGATGTTGTCAGCACTTTGTGTATCCGATTCGATCGTGATCAAGCTGTCTTCACCTGCTGCTGTCTGCGCACTCACAGGAAGAACAGCACCAGAAAAAACCAACAAGGCAGCGAGTGATGAGAGTTTGGCAGTCCAAGTGGTCATTACAGGGGTGAGGGAAGGAAAAAACATCAGGACACCCTCATGATCCCAGCCAATGTACAGAAGAACCTAAGAGTGGTCACGCAACTCAGGAACTGGAAGTGCGACAGGATCGGTCTCCTGTTGAAGTGCTTCCAATCTCAAACGGGCCTGATCTCGAACCAAAGGCAGATCGAGACCAAGATCTCCTGGAATAGCCGATGAAAGGCGTCCTACACCTTCACCTAATAAAATTGTTGCGCCTCTGAAATTGCCCCGTTCTAAGTGAACATGAGCAACTGCAATTTGCAGAATTCCTTGAAGTAATCGACGTTCGGGACCGGCCGTTTCATGCCAGATCTCCTCAAACGCATCATGGGCTTCATACCAGGCACGTCGATTGAATAGATCGACGGCCTGCTGGAATCGGGGATCGACTTGAACGCTCAACGCTTAGCCATTTTTTTAGCTGGTAATTTTCTCAACCGCATGGATTCAGGTGTGACTTCAAGCATTTCATCAGGTCCGATATATTCCAAGGCACGCTCTAACGTCATCTGAATCGGAGACTGGAGCGTATCCAAAACATCTGCGCCAGCGGAACGAATGTTAGTGACCTGCTTAGCCTTACAGATATTAATTTCCATATCTTGTTGACGAGTATTCTCACCAATAATCATTCCTTTATAGACTTTAGTGCCCGGAGTGATAAAGAATTGTCCACGATCCTCTGCTCCCTTTAGAGCATAGAAAGTAGCTGTGCCTTCTTCAAATGCAATCAAAACGCCATTCCTTCGAGTCTCAAAATCCCCCACCATCGGACGATATTCAAAAAACGAATGGCTCATAATTCCTTCTCCGCGAGTGGCGCGAATGAATTCACCACGGAAACCAATCAGTCCCCTGGAAGGAACAACGAATTCAAGTTGCGTGCGGTTGTCAGCGCCGGTTTCCATATTTTGCATTTCCCCTTTTCGAGTTCCAAGCTTTTCAATGCAGCTACCAACTGCTGCTTCAGGAACGTCCATCACCAGTGTTTCAACAGGCTCACAAGGCGTGCCGTCGATCGTGCGGAAAATCACCTGTGGTTGAGAGACCTGAAATTCAAAGCCTTCACGCCGCATCGTTTCGATCAAGATGCCGAGATGAAGCTCACCGCGACCACAAACAGAGAAACGATCCGGAGAATCGGTATCTTCAACGCGTAAGGCAACATTCGTGAGCAGTTCACGCTGCAAACGATCTCGCAGCTGGCGGCTCGTTACAAACTTGCCCTCTTTTCCTGCAAAAGGAGAATCATTGACCACAAAGGTCATTTGAAGCGTGGGCTCATCAACCTTGATAAGGGGTAACGCTTTTGGTTCGTCAGGGCAGGCAATCGTCTCGCCAATGTTGACATCGTCGAAACCAGCGACAGCAATAAGGTCTCCGGCAGACGCTTCTGCAATATCTACTCTTTGTAAGCCTTCAAAGCCTAAAAGCTTGCTTATACGACCTTTCTTTTCACTTCCATCATCCTTAATGAGTGTCGCTCTTTGCCCCTGTCTAATAACACCATTATGGACCCGTCCAATAATAATTCGACCGAGGAAGTCTGAATAATCGAGGGTAGTAATTTGAAGCTGTAGTGGCTTCTCAGGATCACCAACTGGAGGTGGTACATGACGCAAGATGGCATCAAAGAGAGGACGCATGTTGTCGCTCTCTGTTTTCATGTCGGGCTTTGCGAAGCCTCCTAATCCACTGCCAAATAAATAGGGAAAATCACACTGATCGTCATCAGCACCTAACTCTAGAAAAAGGTCAAGTACCTTATCGACAGCGGTTTCTGGATCAACGCGCGCACGGTCAATTTTGTTAACAAAAACAATCGGTCTCAAACCCTGTTCGAGGGCTTTTTTGAGCACAAAACGGGTTTGGGGCATGGGCCCCTCATTGGCATCAACGATGAGCAAACATCCATCGACCATGCCAAGCACACGCTCAACTTCACCACCGAAATCAGCGTGCCCTGGGGTGTCAACAATATTGATTCTCGTGTCGTTATAGGTAACTGCAGTGTTCTTCGAAAGAATGGTAATTCCGCGCTCACGCTCCAAATCATTGGAGTCAAGGACGCATGTTGGGACGGCCTCGTTGTCGCGAAAGATTCCGGACTGGCTGAGCAGGGCATCCACAAGAGTGGTTTTGCCGTGATCCACGTGGGCGATGATCGCAATATTGCGAATCGCCTTATTCGAGGCGCTCATGAGGTCCGTAACGTTATTAAGGGAAACTTGGGAACGCCCGCAGGCGCAGCCGCGACATGCTATCTCAAAGTGAGACTGGTAACGATTGATTTTCGCGCCCGATGCGCAAACTGCCACGCGTCACTCCGAGTCTGTGATCGATTTGCTCTCGCTTCCAAACGTCGGCTGACAACGTGCGTCCCAAAAGTGCATCGCTGTAGAGCTGAACCCGCCGACGTGTTGCCTCGGCCTCTTCATCAAGGAGATCCAAGCGATAACGTCGAATACCTGCTTGACGCAGCTCGTCTAGGGCCTCGACCCCTGTCTGAGGCTTGCCATTAAAGAGGGTATTGCGACAGCCAAGATCCGCTTTCAGTGGATGCTCCACCCCACTTCGATCTCTCAGCATCACGGTGTGATGCTCACAGGGCCTTCCGCAATCGGTGTGATCGTGGCCTTCCGAAAGAAACGAACAAAACAAACAGTGCTCCATGTGGAAGAGCGGCATGTGTTGATGCAGGACCACTTCCATCCGTTCCGGCGGAGAAGCCTGGACTAAATCAAGCAATTGGCTGAGGTTCAAATCACAACTGGCTGTGACCCGATTCAGCCCCCAGGTCTCAAGGAACCAAAGCAAACTGAGGGGGTTGGCAACATTCAAGGTGAAGTCGCCAGCGCAGGGGGCCTGGCCAGTCAGTAATTCCAGCTGATCTGCGTTTCGCACGAGATAACCATCCGCTTTCGCTTTGAGAAGTGGTTCCAACATCCAGCGTTCTCCAGGTCTGGTGATACGAGGCCCTGCCAACCAAATCCCCTCTGGCCAGCAGCCCCGGCCTATGGCCACAGCTTCCTTGAGCTCCTTCGGATGCTCTAAATCGGCAACAACCGAGGTAATCGGTCCCTCGCCAATGTCCTGAAGAGCACGCAACTGCTCGAGGCTCCGAACAAGCACAACCAACGATGGCGAATCGGATTGCTGCACTGCTGAGTCCCGCCAATCAGCCAAGCGCTCAAGGGTGGCCGCAACGATGGGCTGAGACTCCAATGGTTCTAAAACCGAATGCATTGCAGGCGGTTGGGAGACCGCGGTTAGTCCTCCATCGGCCATCTGTTGCAACAGCGAGCGTCGCATCCTGTTCAGCTCAGCAACGGGAAGAAATAAGGCTGAGCCGAGGTCGGTTTCCAGATGCTCAAGACGCCAGCCCGTGCCTCCCAAACGCCCAAGCTGAGCGAGCAAACGCTCACGATCCAAACCGTGATCACGGGCTGTCTCCAAAACGGCCTGACTGGTCACGCTGCAGCACACTCCATTCGGCAAAACAGGGGCAACCAGCTCAAGAACCAGGGGTTGCCCCTCCTGCCCGGTCACACGAACCCGAAGACCTCGTTCAAGCGGAGACATCACGCGTTCCGATCGACGCTGCCAGGTGCTTTGCCATTGCGGATCACTGGTGAGCCAAACCGAAGAGCCTGATCGCAAGCCCGACACCTCAACACGGCCTGGACCAAGCCGCAAGCGTATGAGTCCCTTCGGCATCGTCTGAACCTCCATCACCCGTCCTCCGATCTCACGAGGAGGGGCCAGAGGGTCGTGCTCACGATCGTTCGCTTCAAGAACCAAACCCTGACCATTGCGCAGGCTTTCTGTGCAACGCAACACCAACCAACCTTTGGGCTCCACTCGAACCAGAGCACCAATCACCGGTCCACGCTTCTTGCTCCAGCGACCATGCACGAGAGAACGGTGATCAATTCCCTGGAGCCAACCTGTGGACAACCCCCTGGAGAAACCAAGCTCAAGCTGGCGTTGAATCTCCACAGCATCACAATCCAAGCCATCGAGACTGCGGCGATAGGCATCCGTTACCGACGCCACGTAGGTGGGGTCCTTGAGCCGTCCTTCGATCTTGAAACTACTGATTCCGAGCTTCACCAAATCAGCCAGGAGCGGCCACGCGGAGAGATCCTGGGGAGACAGTAAATACCTTTGATCCCCGAGATCGAGGGATTCACCATCCACCAACAATTCATAGGGAAGACGACAAGCCTGTGCACATTCACCACGATTGGCACTGCGCTGGCCCAGGGATTCACTAGTAAGGCACTGACCGGAATAGGCCACGCATAAGGCTCCATGCACAAACACCTCTAGGGGCATGGAAAGGGATCTCTCCCGCAGTTGATTTTGCAGACGCTCAAGGTCGCGTAGGGCTAATTCCCTCGCCAGCACAACCCGCTCACAACCCGCAGCCGCTGCCTGTGCAACACCAGCGGCACTCGTAATCGACATCTGAGTGGATGCATGCAGGGATAAAGAGGGCACAAGAGCTTTCGCGAGAAGGCAAAGCCCTAAGTCCTGCACGATCAGAGCATCAACACCAGCCTGGTCTGCAGCCAAAAGCAGCTGGGAAGCCTGATCTAACTCATCAGCAAAGATCAGAACATTCACTGTGAGAAATCCCTTCACTCCACGGGCGTGAAGCCAAGCCATGATCTCGGGCAGCTCAACAAGCTGAAAATTGTCTGCGCGAAGTCGAGCATTAAAGGCCTCCACGCCGAAATAAACAGCATCAGCACCGTTGGAGACAGCAGCTATCAAGGCCTTCCAATCCCCAGCTGGGGAAAGCAATTCTGGGAAAGATGCTGTGTTCAACGCCCAAGAGCCAGCTGACGTGCAGGTTCAAATTGACGCAAAGCCTCGGCAGACCCCTCAAAACGCCAATGCCAAGGCTCATAACTCACACCCTGAGGATTCAGCTTGGGAAAGGACAGCGTGAAGTGATAACTAGCGGCGTAATCCTGCAACCAACGAAATGCAGGAGTCGTCTCAAACGAAACCGAAAGATTCGTATCGGGTCGGCTGCCATCACCAAGGTCAATCGCATAGCCAGTGCTGTGTTCGGAATAACCCGGTGGAGCCGAAACCTTTGCCCGTTCTTCGGCGGTTTGATTGCGTTCTGATTTCACATCAAAGAAAATCCCCTGCTGCAAATCATGAGAGCGATAGCCACTGATCAACCTGAGATCGATTCCATCGGAGGCAGCAGCACGACGCATTGAATCCAACGCAAGTGCTGCATCCTGATGCAACTCAATTCCAGCCTCAACAGGCACAAGTTGGTTGGCAATCGCTTCGTCATAAGGGAAATGTCCAAGCAGACGACCGTCTTGATCCGGCGGCGCTTCAATCCCTTCCACCACTGGAATCGGATCCGAGGAAAACAAAAAGGAACGACCTGCCAGCAAACCGGGGCCTAGCCAAACAGCAGCCAAACTGCCTCCACCAACAAGAAGACACGCCAAAAAAACACCAAACCCGCTGGGGCGCTGACGAGAAGCAGGCTTCGAGCGACGGGCGACAGGAATGTCATCCCGGGTGCTTCGGCGAGTGGCGACGGCCCTTCCCAGAGGATTCATGCAGTGTTGTTTCAATCGTAAAGGGGTCCGCCAGGGCCCACTACCACTTTTCTGGATGCGTGATTAGTTTGAAATCAAAGACCCGGCGGAGTTTGCTGAGATGCTGAGAGTTGCCGTTGTCGGTGGTGGACCGAGCGGATCCTGTGCCGCAGAAGTGCTTGCACGGGCCGGCATCAAGACTTGGTTATTCGAGAGAAAACTTGATAACGCCAAGCCTTGCGGGGGAGCGATTCCGCTTTGCATGGTTGAGGAATTCGATCTTCCCGATTCGATCATCGACCGAAAAGTTCGGAACATGAAGATGATTTCACCCTCCAATCGGGAGGTGGATATCAAGTTGGATCCCCTCGGTTACGACGACAACGCCTACATCGGCATGTGTCGGCGCGAGGTGTTCGACTCCTTCCTTCGCAACCGAGCTGCAGATTTAGGCACCACTCTGATTAATGGGTTGGTGCAAAAGATCGACACCGGCGACAAACGCCAAGGTCCTTACACCCTCCATTACGCCGACTACAGCGCAGGCGGTCCTACTGGCGAAATGAAAAGCCTGGAAGTGGATCTCATCATCGGCGCCGATGGGGCCAACTCCCGCGTCGCCAAAGCGATGGACGCTGGTGACTACAAGGTGGCGATCGCGTTCCAAGAGCGCATCAAGCTGCCAGCAGAAGAGATGGTGTACTACGAAGATCTCGCCGAGATGTACGTAGGAACAGATGTCTCACCCGACTTCTATGCCTGGGTCTTTCCTAAGTACGACCACGTTGCCGTGGGGACTGGAACCATGCAACAAAATCAATCCCTAATTAAGGGTCTTCAGAGAGGAATCCGCGAACGCGCCCGTAAACGCTTGTTCAAGGGCGAAGTGATCAAAGTTGAAGCTCACCCAATTCCCGAACATCCTCGCCCTCGCAGAGTGGTAGGCCGTATGGCGCTTGTGGGAGATGCCGCTGGATACGTCACCAAAAGTTCTGGAGAAGGGATCTACTTCGCCGCAAAAAGCGGTCGGATGTGTGCAGAAGCGATCGTTGAAATCTCCAAAAATGGCACCCAGATGCCCACTGAAAAAGAGATCAAGAACACTTACTTGAAACGTTGGGATCGTAAGTACGGAGCAACGTACATCGTGCTCGATATTCTTCAACGCATCTTCTATCGCACCGATGCAGCTCGAGAAGCGTTCGTTGAAATGTGCGATGACCAAGACGTCCAGAAGCTCACCTTCGACAGCTATCTGTACAAAAAGGTGGTGATGATGAATCCCTGGCAACAGGTGAAGCTCACCGCTCGCACTCTTGCCAGTCTTCTGCGTGGTCAAGCCCTAGCCCCC
>NZ_JAKUHK010000008.1:0-18509 GCF_023630655.1 Synechococcus sp. MU1655
GGATCTTTTTGATCGCTTCGATATTCAGGATTTAACTTCTTGGGGTTAAAAGGAGGATTTAAATTGCGAGTGTCAGTATTCGTGTAGCGATAAACGGATGCTCTAGATCGGTTCAATGATTTCTGAACATCATCGATAGCCACTAATGCATCTGATTGAGCCATCACCACATCAACATCTGCTCCAGATACTGAAGAATCGTCGGCAGCAGAAACAGGACTATCGATCGACCTAGGAAACATGAGACTGATTTAGGACGCGCTGGATTGGGCCGACAGTAGCAGCTGAAATTCAGGATGCCAGAGAGGTTCCAGGCGATCGGGACACTTCCTAAAGCGACCTTTTTATGCAGCGGTGGTAGCTTCCAATCTCACTCAACTCAGAATTGCTATGCGCGTCTCCCGCCTGATGCTGGTGACGCTGCGGGATGTTCCCGCTGACGCCGAAATCGCCTCGCAACAATTGCTGATTCGTGGCGGATATATCCGACGCGTTGGATCAGGAATCTATGCCTATCTCCCACTGATGTGGAGGGTCCTTCAAAGGGTGATGAGAATCGTCAGGGATGAGATGAATCAAGTTGGGGCACTTGAAACATTGTTACCTCAACTTCAACCCGCCGAATTGTGGGAAAAAAGTGGCCGTTGGCAGGGATACACCGCAGGCGAGGGGATCATGTTCCACCTTGAGGATCGCCAGGAGCGCTCCCTTGGCTTAGGCCCTACCCATGAGGAAGTGATCACGGAATTAGCCAGTGACCTACTGAAGTCCTATCGCCAGCTCCCCGTCACTCTTTACCAAATTCAGAGCAAATTCAGGGACGAGATTCGCCCGCGCTTTGGCTTGATGCGAGGCCGAGAATTCATCATGAAGGATGCCTATTCCTTCCATGCGGATGAAGGCGACCTGGCCAGCATGTATGCGGAGATGGAAAGGGCCTACACCCGGGTGTTCCAACGTTGCGGTCTGACGGCTGTCGGAGTGGATGCCGACAGTGGAGCCATCGGCGGCGCCGCATCCCAAGAGTTCATGGTGACGGCAGATGCTGGAGAAGATTTAATCCTCATCAGCCCTGATGGTGATTACGCAGCAAATCAAGAGAAAGCCGTCTCAATCGCACCCCCTGCTCAGGCCTTACCAAGCGGAGAACCACAGGTTATTTCCACTCCAAAACAGATCACGATTGAGCAGCTCTGCTCCGCCCAATCGCTTGATCCCAGCCAGATCGTGAAAGTTCTGCTACTGCTTGCCAAGCTCGAATCTGGCGATGAACAGCCGGTTCTTGTCTGTCTACGCGGAGATCAAGAACTCAACGAGGTCAAGCTTGTTAATGCACTGACGCAACAACTCGACAGCCCCGTTCTCGATCTCAGCCCGATCAACGCCGATCAACTGAAATCACAAGGACTGAAGCCTCTCCCGTTTGGCTCAATCGGTCCTGACCTCCCTGATGACGTCCTCACCGGAGCGCGCAGCTGGAACACTCGGTTCTTCAAACTCGCCGACACAACAGCTGCGGAGCTGGAGCGTTTTGTCTGCGGAGCCAACACCAGCGATGAGCATCGCTGGGGGTGCAGCTGGTCTGATCTCGGAAGCATGCATGCGCTGGATCTCCGCAATGCCAAGGCAGGGGATCACTGTGTCCATAGCCCAGAACAGAGCCTCGAAGAACGACGGGGAATCGAGGTGGGGCATATTTTTCAACTCGGTCGCAAGTACTCCCAATCAATGGGAGCGCAAATCACCACCAAAGAAGGAAAACAAGAACACCTCTGGATGGGGTGTTACGGCATCGGGATCTCACGGCTGGCCCAGGCCGCCGTTGAGCAACATCACGATGACGCCGGAATGATCTGGCCGCTCAGCATTGCTCCGTTTCAGGTGATCGTGGTGGTGGCCAATGTTCAAGACGAGGTCCAAATGGACCTCGGTGAGGCGATTTACAACGAACTCCGGGACTCGGGGATCGATGCCCTATTGGACGATCGTGGCGAGCGGGCTGGGGTGAAATTCAAGGATGCTGATCTCATTGGCATCCCTTGGAGAGTTGTCGTTGGTCGCTCTGCTGCAGAAGGAAATGTGGAACTGGTGCAACGGTCAGAGCGAGATGCCAACGTTTTAAGCCGAGCCGAAGCAGTCTCGTCCCTTCTCGAAGCCATTCCAACCGAGCTTCGCGTCCAACTCTGACCCGCGTAAAGTCCACCAAAGTCCCTCCGTCATGATCGCCGTACTGAAACGCCTTACCAGCCGTCTAATCAATGTGAGCCTGGCCCTTTGCCTTGGGCTTTCTTTGCTCGTGACGGCCTGCGGAAACGAATCGTCCACGCTGACCGGGGACTACGTCCAAGACACCGTGGCTGTTGCCCATGCCATTCACGACACTTTGGCGTTGCCCCAGGACGCGGCTAATCACCAAGAGGCGGAAGGAGAGGCACGCGACTTAATCACCAAATATGTTTCGCGTTACAGAGCCCGTCCCAAGGTGAACGGCTTGAGTTCGTTCACAACGATGCAAACCGCACTCAACTCCTTAGCTGGTCACTACAACAACTACACCAACCGTCCCGTTCCCGAAGCTCTAAAAGCCAGAATTGACAAGGAGCTGAGCAAGGCCGAGAAAGCAGCAGTTCGCGGCACTTAATCACAAAATTGAACAGCACTTTGACCTGAGGCAGCACTTTCTGCGAAACTGCTGGATTGTGCAGAAATGCGGCTTCGGGCCGCCGATTCTTTGGCCAACGTTGTCGTCATCGGTGCTCAATGGGGCGACGAGGGAAAAGGAAAGATCACCGATCTTCTGAGTCGCTCCGCTGATGTCGTGGTGCGTTATCAGGGAGGCGTTAACGCCGGACACACCATCGTGGTGGATGGTCGAGTTCTCAAACTTCACCTAATCCCTTCTGGAATCCTCTACCCAGACACCACTTGCCTGATCGGCTCCGGAACCGTGATTGATCCCAAGGTGATGCTTGGGGAACTCGACATGCTGATCTCCAACGGGATCGACATTGCAGGCCTGCAGCTGGCATCAACGGCACACGTCACGATGCCCTACCACCGCCTCTTGGATCTGGCGATGGAAAAGCAACGCGGTGAACGCAAAATCGGCACCACCGGTCGCGGCATCGGCCCCACGTATGCCGATAAGTCTCAACGCAGTGGCATTCGCGTCTTAGACCTCCTCGACGAAGCTCGACTTCGGGATCGGCTGGAAGGGCCGCTGAGCGAGAAAAATCAATTACTTGAAACCATCTATGGCGAAAAGCCACTGGATGCTGAAGAGATCATCCGTGAATATCTGGCTTACGGAAAACGCTTAGCCCCTCATGTGGTGGATTGCACCCGCGCCATTCATGAAGCCGCAAGCGACCGCAAGAACATTTTGTTTGAGGGAGCTCAAGGAACTCTGCTGGATCTCGATCACGGCACCTATCCCTACGTGACCTCCTCCAACCCGGTGTCAGGAGGTGCCTGCATTGGGGCAGGTGTGGGCCCAACCCTGATCGACAGAGTGATTGGGGTCGCCAAGGCCTACACCACTCGGGTTGGGGAAGGTCCCTTCCCTACAGAGCTTTCAGGAAGTTTGAACGACCAGCTGTGTGATCGAGGCGGGGAATTTGGAACGACCACGGGGCGCCGTCGCCGCTGTGGCTGGTTTGATGGCGTCATTGGGCGCTACGCCGTTCAAGTCAATGGACTGGATTGCCTTGCAATCACCAAGCTCGATGTCCTGGACGAAATGGATGAGATCAAAGTGTCCGTTGCCTACGAGCTCAATGGCGAACGCATCGATTACTTCCCCAGTAGCTCCGAAGATTTCGCTCGCTGCAAACCAATCTTTGAGACCCTCCCAGGTTGGCAATGTTCCACAGCTGAATGCCGTCGACTCGAAGACCTTCCTGCTCCGGCGATGGACTATCTGCGCTTCCTCGCTGACTTAATGGACGTTCCGATTGCGATTGTTTCCCTCGGGGCCAGTCGAGACCAAACAATCGTGGTGGAAGATCCGATCCATGGCCCGAAGCGCGCGCTCCTCAGCGCCTGAGCGCGCTCGCGTCGGCGCTTCACAGCCGCGATCCAACGAACAGCCATACTTCCGCTGTATTAACGACAGCAGAGATGTCCTCCACTCCCCGGTTCAGCACTACCAGTTCTCTCGACGTGGTGGGCATCGGTAATGCCATCGTCGATGTCTTGGTTCAAACCGAGGACCAGTTTCTAACCGATCACAACCTCACCAAGGGCAGCATGGCCCTCGTTGACGAAGAACAAGCCAAAATCCTTTACGAGGCGAGCGGTGCAGGTCTCGAAACCTCTGGAGGTTCAGCCGCCAACACACTGGCCGGACTCGCTCAGCTCGGAAGCAAGGCTGGTTTCATCGGTCGTGTGCGTGACGACCAACTCGGAACCATCTTTACCCACGACATCCGCGCCGTAGGGACCCGTTTCGAGACACCGGCAGCAGTGACCGGTGCGAGCACGGCCCGTTGCCTCATTCTCGTCACTTCGGATGCCGAACGGACGATGTGCACCTACCTCGGTGCCTCGACTCAACTGGACCCTGATGATCTCGACCTCTCGATGGTTCGCGACACCAAAATCCTGTATCTCGAGGGCTACCTCTGGGACAGTCCAGAAGCAAAAAAAGCCTTCATCACAGCGGCTGAAGCCTGCAGAGCAAGCGGCGGACAAGTCGCCCTCTCCCTCTCTGACGGCTTCTGCGTTGACCGTCACCGTGACAGCTTTCTCGAGCTTGTCGATGGACATGTTGACGTGCTGTTCGCCAATGAGGATGAGATCAAATCGCTCTACGGAGCAGCAGATTTCGAGAGCGCGCTTGAGCAAGTGAAAGGTCGCTGCAGCGTGGCCGTCCTGACCCGCAGTGCCCAAGGGTCTGTCGTTCTTTGCGGTGATCAGAGGTGGGAAATCCCCTCCTACAAGCTCGGCGATCTCGTCGATACCACTGGAGCAGGAGATCTCTATGCGGGTGGCTTCCTGCATGGCTACACCCAAGACCTTCCCTTGGATGTCTGCGGGAAAATGGGGTCAATCTGCGCCGGACAGGTTGTGACCCAATTAGGACCTCGTTCCAAGGTTTCATTGCCAGACCTCATTGCTAAGCATCTGGATTGATAGACGCCGCGGCCCAAGCGCCATAGGCGTGCGATGACTGAGCCTGCCAATGAAGAATCTCGGGGGTGTCGTAGCTGTGGAGTGCCTCAATAGCTCCAAGCAACGCGTTCAATCCCGTTGCAGTGGTCTTGATCAAAAGCTGCACTTCCTTGGCCTCTTCAACCACGCCTTTCCAGCGGTAGCACGACTGAATCGCCTGAAGGCTCACGCATGCGGCAAGCTCACGGCTGATCAGCGTCTGAGCAAGTGAATCAGCTCTCTCTTGATCAGCCTCCGTCGTCAAGACCAACCAGAAAGCATCAGGGTGTTGTGCCATTCAGGTGCACCAGAAGCTGGTCCAAGCTATGCACAACAGGAACGTCAGCCATGGGAACTGGTCGGCGCAGAAGCCATAACCCAAGCCCCATCTCCATCGAAAGATTGTCCCAGAGCGACTCAGTCGCTCCCCCCGACTGCCTACAAAGCACGTCCGTAATGCCCCAGCGCCTGCAAAGTGCAGCTTCCAGTGCTCCTGGCTCGGAACCCTGAAGGGGTCGTACCACTGCGAGTTGTTCCTGTGAAACACCCGCTGCTGCTGCCTGGACCAGAGACATCGGCGACGGCAGAACCCTTGCAAAAACGATGGCCCCTGCTTGTCGAGCGACCTTCGCGGCCTCAACCAACTGGCGGGCACCGAGGGCCAGAAGAAGTCGTTGTCCTGCTAAGGGCTGATTGGCAAGGTCAGCGATGGAGCCGAGCACAACGGCCTTGCCCGACGCCTCCCTCAGGCGTTCGAACCGCACCAGTTGCTGGCCAGAGCCCTGACAAGACTGGTGCAACTGAGTACTAATCCTCAGCGCAAACGGGTGCGTGGCATCCACAACCCAATCCACAGGAATCCTCTGCAGCCATTGCGAAATTGCCTGCGAACCTCCCAGAGCACCGACGTGTATCGCTTCCACAGCCATTCCCCGATAAGGATGGGCAGCCATGTCACTGACAACGCTGACGTGAACCTGCCAGCCCTGGGAGATCAAAGCCGCAGCCAAAGGGGGGCCATCACCCGTACCTGCCAGCAACCAAACAGTCCCCTGGCGATTCGTCTGTCGGTGCATCAGGATGGCGATCACTGTGACAGCTGAGAATGAACCACTGCGTGCTCGAGGTGGATGTCCTTCAAGCTCCCACCCTGCGATACACCCAAGACAATCAAACGCCCATTGCTGAGATGGACGTGTCCTTCGATGCCCTCCGACCCGATGACCCTAAGGGGCAATTGAAGGTCGTCGGATGGGGCAACCTCGCCCAGGACCTTCAAAATCGCGTGCAAGTCGGGCAGCGGCTCGTGATTGAGGGCCGACTGCGCATGAACACAGTTCCCCGTCAAGACGGCACCAAAGAGAAGAGAGCTGAGTTCACCCTCTCCAGGCTGCATTCAGTGGGTGCAGCGGGATCCAGCCCGGGCCAGCCCCCTGCCGCTGCTCGCAAAGCGCCAGCTCGACCCGTACCAGCTCAGACGCCCCAGTCTTCCGAATCACCGACCAAGCCCGCGGCGGCTGGACAGGATTCAGCGGCTCAATGGAACACCTCTCCCCTTGTTCCCGAGACCGACGACATTCCCTTTTAACGCCAGCAAGGAGCAGGGTTTTTACTGATTTTTGTCAGACAATTGCTCTGAAGCACGCAAGAGCAGCTGACCAAGCTCTCGCTCGAGGGCCGCTAGATCCAGTCTCAAAGCTGGCCAGCGGCCGCGATCAATTTGTTCGAGCAACCAAGCGCGATCCGTCTCCAGCTGAGCAATGAGCTCTCTGGTTTCAACAGCCTGTTGGGACGAGGGATTCATGATTGTTGGACTCCTCCACCCATCCTGCAGTCCTCTTGGTCACAATGGCTGCAATGCACGGGCCTCAATGAACGAGCTCATTTCGCCCGGAAGTCTGATCACCATCGCTGGCGGTGTCCTCACCGTGGTTGGTGCTCTGGCCTACGGAGCTGGCAATGCCAATCTCAGCCTTCCCACCATCTTTTACGGAATTCCCATTCTTCTCGGGGGTCTTGCCCTCAAATCCTCGGAACTTCCCCCAGCACGCCGGGTGACTCCCAAAAGGCAATTTCGCGAAGAACGCGAAACGGCATCTCCCGAACTGGTCAAGTTGCTGAACGATGTCACACGCTGGCGCTATGGGCAGAAAGCTCACTTAGAGAGCTCACTCGAAGCGTTGAAACTCTGGGATGAAGACAAGCCGTCTCAGCTGCTGGAAATTGAAGAGATGAGTAATGAAGCCGGATATGGTCTGAGGATGCGCTTTGCCTGTGAAGCAGTGGGGCTCGAGCGTTGGCAAGAACGCCGCGAGCGCTTGGGTCGTTTTTTTTCGAAAGGTATGGAAGCGGAAATTATTCCACTGGAAAACGATCAACTCGATTTGACCCTGCTCCCCAAGAATGAGGCCACGAGAGGCGAGCATGGAGAGCCCTGAGCAGCTGCAGCATGGATGATTCCCTACGGGTCTCCGTCCTGAGCGAGGCCCTTCCTTACATCCAACGCTTCGCTGGTCGGCGCATCGTGGTCAAGTACGGCGGCGCGGCCATGGTCCACGCAGAGTTGCGTGATGCCGTATTCCGCGACATCGCCCTACTTGCCAGTGTGGGAGTGCAGCCGGTGGTGGTTCATGGGGGTGGCCCAGAGATCAACACCTGGCTGAAGCGACTCGACATTCCCTCCGAATTTCGTGGCGGTTTGCGGGTCACCGATTCCGACACGATGGACGTGGTGGAGATGGTTCTTGTTGGCCGAGTGAACAAACAGATCGTCAACGGACTCAACCGTCTTGGAGCAAGCGCTGTAGGCCTCAGCGGTAGCGACGGCCGACTGGTGGAGGCTCGTCAATGGGGGGATGGCAACCATGGCTTGGTCGGCGACGTGGCTCGGGTGAATCCCGATGTGTTGGAACCACTTCTGGCACGGGGATATGTTCCTGTGATTTCAAGCGTGGCTGCCAACCCGGATGGGGAATCTCACAACATCAATGCCGACACGGTTGCTGGAGAGCTTGCTGCGGCACTCGAGGCAGAGAAATTGATTTTGTTGACTGACACCCAAGGAATCCTTCGCGATCGAGACAATCCCGACTCCCTGATCCGACAGCTCAGGCTGTCGGAGGCACGGCAATTGATCCACGATGGCGTTGTTGCCGGTGGGATGACGCCCAAAACAGAATGCTGCATTCGTGCTCTGGCTCAAGGGGTTGCTGCAGCCCACATCGTGGATGGTCGTGTCCCCCACGCTCTTCTCCTTGAAGTGTTCACCGATGCAGGCATCGGAACGATGGTTTTGGGCCGCGGTTAATCGATGACCAATGCACTGGTAGCCGCGGAAGCCGCTCTCGAGCGTGGCGATTACGGCCAGTGCATCGCACTGTTGGAGCCGCTCGCAGAAGCCAACACGATCAGTGACAGTCAAGGAGCTGAGATCCACATGCTGTTGGTCACAGCCTGGATGGGGAAGGGGGATGAGAGCAAGGCCCTGAGCACCTGCCGACGCCTCACACGATGCAAAGATCCAGAGCTAAGAACACGGGCACGGCAGTTGCTGGATGTTCTTGAGGCGCCAAGCCTGGAAAGGCCTGCGCGCTGGTCAATGCAATTGCCAACATTGGAGATGGATCCGCGGGTTGGCCAACGACCCAAGCTATTCAATCGCCGCAAACTGCCACCACCACCACCATCACCTCCTACCGGTCCAACTCGAGCCCCGGCAGGTGGCTTCGCATTACTTGTCATCACCGTGCTGGTTGGGCTCATGCTCTTGTTGAGCGGCTGCGTACGCATCACTGCAGATCTCAGCCTCCCAGGAGCAGACAGGGTGGAGATGGCTTGGACAATCGACAGTCGCAGTGGCTTGAAACTTCCTTGGCAGGACGCGTTCAGCCGAGAGTTGAGAGCGATGCATCTGCCTTGGAAGGTTCGCAACTCAGGACAAGGTCATCTTGAGGTCAAAGCACCAATCCAAAACAGTGAGGACGCCGCTGCACTCCTGAGCCAAACGGTCGAAGCAGCAGGACGAACAGCCGGCCTTGTACTACCAGCACCCACCCTCAAACTGGAAGAGCGCAACTGGCTCGTGGGTCTCAAGCAAGAGCTGCTGTTGGAACTGGATTTAAGAGCTCTGGAGAGCCTGAATGAGCTGCAAATTGTGGTGCGTCTTGGGAACCAAGCGAGCTTGCACGATCTGCAAAGCAGCCCTGCAATCGCAAGCAAAAACGCCAAGGGAGAGCTCATCTGGCCGCTCACGATTGGCGTGCAGAACCGGTTGCAGTGGAGTCAATGGCGCTGGAGCCGCCTTGGAGTAGGCAGTCTCGCGATCGTGGCGCTGCTGATTTTGACTGCCAGCTTGCAACGGCTTCGGCTGATGATGGGTTTCGGTTACCCGGAATTACCGTCCTGAATTCAGAGCTGTAGCGGGTCTGGATCAACAGCCAGTGACACCCCACTGGGCAAGCCATCCCAAAGGGAGCTGCCAGAGGGCAAAGGCAAGGCCGAAGCTTGTGGACCATGCATCAAGAGCTGCCAGCGACTGCGTCCAGCAACCCTTGCCACCGGAGCTGGAGCTGGACCGATGAGCTGCCAACCAGCATCCTTGCAACCGGGCCGAAGTTGTTCCGCCACAACGGCAGCAGCAGTTGCCGTTGTGGATGCGGACGTCCCAGACAGCCGCAAGACACAAGCCCTGGCATAGGGCACCAATCCGGCTTCGCGTCGCTCCCGAGCTTCCTCCTCCAAAAAACGCTCGTAACGACCATCGACCAAGTGCAAAATCACCGGATGATCGGGGCTATAGGTCTGAACAAGGACTTGCCCGGGACGCTCTCCACGGCCAGCCCTGCCTGCGAGTTGCAATAACAACTGAAGCGCCTGCTCCCCAGCCCGGAGATCGGGACGGTGCAACAAGCCATCAGCTGCCAACACGGCGGCCAGCGTGACGCTTGGCAGGTCCATCCCTTTCGCCAGCATTTGGGTTCCCACCAAGACATCCGCTTCACCCGCCGCAAATTGCTCCAACAAACGCCGATGTCCGTCGCGTCCACCGGTGGTATCGCGATCAAAGCGCAGCAATCGCAGACCCTCCAACTCAGACTCCAGTTGCTCCAAAACCCTTTGAGTGCCAGCACCAAAGGGCTTAAAAGCTGACGAGCCACAATGCCCACAGTTCGTCGTCACCGGGGCTCGGTAATCACACCAGTGGCAACGCAGCCACTGGTGACCGGTGCTTTTTCCATGAACGGTCAACGCCACATCGCAATGCGGACACTGCGTTACCTCACCACAGCTTCGGCAGCTCAAAAACGTGCTGTATCCACGGCGGGGCACTAGCACAACCGCCTGTTCTCCCTGTTCAGGAAGTTTCGACAAACGATCCATCAGCGCCCTGCTGATCAAGCGCCGATGGCCATCGGCGAGCTCATGGCGCATGTCGATGATCTGAACCGGCGGCAAAGGCTGATGAGAGATGCGCTGTTGAAGACGAGCTAAAGCCAACGGACCCTCTGGAGCGAGTTGAATCCAGGTCTCAAGTGAGGGTGTTGCACTACCCAGCAAGACACGACCTCCCTCCCTTTGCACTCTCGCCATCGCAAGGTCCCGGGCGTGATAGCAGGGCATCGGAGACTCCTGCTTGTAGGAGCTGTCGTGCTCCTCGTCCAAGACAATCAAACCCAGGGGACTGAGCGGCAGAAAAATGGCCGAACGGGTGCCCACAATGACGAGAGGTTCTTCTGCCTCCAAGCTGTTTCGCCAGGTGTGGACCCGTTCTCTTTCTTTGCAACCACTGTGATATTCGAGCACTCGAGAGCCAAATCGACGCCGACAGCGATCCACCAGCTGGGGAATCAAACCAATTTCGGGAGTCAGCAACAAAACATGTCGCCCTGCTGCCAACTCATCAGCGGCGAGCTGGAGGTAGACCTCGGTCTTCCCTGAACCGGTGATTCCCCAAAGCAACACACCTCCACCCTCGGGTTGATTTTGAAGGGTTTCAATTGCAACCCGCTGCTCGCTGTTGAGAGTTCTGGGAGCTTCAGTCGCATCGACCAAGTTCACCGACACCGGACTTGGCTGCGCATCAGAGGCGAGACGCAACTCACGAACCAAAAGCTCTCGGCGCACTAGGGCTTGCACGATTCCTGATTGAAAACCTGCAGCGACGAGATCTCGCTGCCACGCTCCCCCCCCGAACTCCTGCAACTTGGACACCAAGCAGGCCTGTCGCGCTGGCAAATCAGCATCCAAATGGGGGGTGCTGTCAGGCAAGGACACCCACCAAAGCTTGCGTTCCTTCACGGTTGTCACAACGCGCTGCCCCAACCAGCCAGGAGGGAGAGCTGCTTTCAGCATTCGAAACGGGCTGGTATGACAACGTTGTGCCATCTCCTCAAGCCACAATCTCCAGGCTTGTCCAACGGCAGCCGATTGCAGGAGCGCATCCACAGGCTGGAGCGGGCGGCTTGCATCCTCAGGTTGTGTTCGACAGGCCGTGACCAACCCCTGAATGCGGCGACCGCGCAGGGACACCTGAACAAGATCCCCTAAACGAACATTCAGTTGCTTCTGATCGCAGTACGTGAAGGTGCGACCATCCCGACCCGCTTCAACCCAAACATCGACCACCACTAGAACTGGTGGCGGGCGGACGGGGTTTTTCGAAAAATCGGCTATTGGGGTTGCGTTCATGACACGTTTTTTTTAAGATAAATATTGGACAGCTTCAAAGGCTGTTGTTGGAACAAGCAGAGTTCCTTCCAAAGGGAAGATCCGAAGCTCGAGCCATGGAATTCCATGAAGCCGACCGGTCTGAGAATGCCCTTGACAGTTCTGCATCGGACCCCTCCAGCTCTCCCAATTTTGCTTAACGCTCAGCGTTTTTCTTTGCGCACCGTTTCTATGAAGGGAAGGTGACGCCTCAAAAGCATCCGCCCGCATCAGGACGGTTGCATTGACTGTTGATGACATTCGCTTCCTATTCCGCTCTCTCCTTCGTTACTGACCGCCATGAGTCCTGCCGCGACCAAGTTGGCAAAGGCCAAAGCAAAACAAGCGCCTTCAATCATGATGCTGGCCGACGAGAAAGGTCAGCCCAAGCAAGTGAAGGCCAAAGCAAAGCCTGCCTCAAAAGCCAAGGCAGGAACAAAGGCCAGCACCAAACCAAAGGTAAGTAAACCCACTAGCAAAGCTAAAACCAGCAAAGCCAAAACCAGCAAAGCCAGCAGCAAAGCCAAAGTCAGCGCTACTTCAGCGAACCTGGACGCCTCTGCAGATCAACTACTGGCTGCAGCTGCAACGACTGCCACCGCAGTAACAGCCACTGAGACGTCAGCAGCAAAAGCCAAAGCAGAAGCGAAAGCCAAGGTTTTAGCGAGCATCAAGGTAGGACCCAAAGGTGTTTACACCGAAGATTCCATCCGCGTTTACCTTCAGGAAATCGGACGCATTCGCTTACTGCGTCCGGACGAAGAGATTGAATTGGCTCGCAAAATTGCGGACCTACTGCATCTCGAAGAACTCGCAGCGCAGTTTGAAAGCGATAACGGCAAACTTCCTGACACCAAGGAATGGGCAGCACTGGTTGAGATGCCAGTGATTCGCTTCCGCAGACGATTGATGCTTGGCCGACGAGCCAAAGAAAAAATGGTGCAATCGAACTTGCGCCTCGTGGTGTCGATTGCCAAGAAATACATGAACCGAGGCCTTAGTTTTCAGGACCTCATTCAGGAAGGCAGCCTTGGCCTCATTCGTGCCGCAGAAAAATTCGACCATGAAAAAGGATATAAGTTCTCAACTTATGCCACCTGGTGGATCCGACAAGCCATCACTCGCGCCATCGCTGATCAATCGCGAACCATCCGACTACCTGTTCACCTTTACGAGACTATTTCCAGGATCAAGAAAACAACCAAGGTCCTCAGTCAGGAATTTGGACGCAAACCAACAGAGGAAGAAATCGCCGAGTCGATGGAAATGACCATCGAGAAATTGCGCTTTATCGCCAAGAGTGCACAGCTTCCAATTTCCCTCGAAACACCCATCGGCAAAGAAGAGGATTCACGGCTAGGCGACTTTATTGAAGCCGATATCGAAAATCCAGAGCAAGATGTTGCTAAAAATCTTCTTCGCGAAGACCTTGAAGGAGTTCTTGCAACCCTTAGCCCTCGCGAACGAGATGTCCTGCGCCTTCGCTACGGCCTTGACGATGGACGCATGAAAACATTGGAAGAAATTGGACAAATCTTTGATGTAACCCGTGAGCGGATTCGTCAAATTGAAGCCAAAGCCCTTCGTAAATTACGTCATCCCAACAGGAATGGAGTTCTCAAGGAATACATCAAATAAAAAGCCAAGCTTGAGGTAGTAGTTCTCCCACCTCCTGTCTTTAACGGGGGGTTTTTCAATGCTCCATTGCAGATCAACTTATTACCTGTAAAGCGAATTAGCCATCGATATACTTGAGGAGGATCTTACAAGTAAGATCTGTTTTAATATTCCTCTCCTTCCCCCATTTAAGGCCTCGAATTCATCGAGGCCACCTGCAAGATCCTGAATCAAGATGTGAAACTCCTGAGGTCCCCGCTGGCTGGGGCACGCATCGAATGACTGATTCTGAGCCTGAAAAGGGACGCCCAGAAGGGACAGGAACGGAATACAGAAGAGACTTCTCTCGTCAAAGCATGACATCCATTAGCTACTCACACTGACACCAAACCTTCAAACAAAACACATCAACTAAAACCTTACCCACCAACAAAGCCAATGAGTATCAACCACAGACACGCACCACGCGACTTCCTAGAGGCGCTGGAGTCACTCAAACAAGCAAGACTTGCGACCCATGCATTTATGACGCATGACCACCTATTCAGGGGCCTAACCGAAGCTGAACAAAATAGCTTGCAAAACAGCATCACACCATTCTTTAATGCAATTTTTGAAATCGAAGACAGAATTCTATCCTGGTATCGCGACATTCATCCAGAGCTCATAGACGATGACGACCTAATCGAATCAATCGAGGAAGAGTTTGGCTACGAAACGCTACTTTCCGAAAAAGCAAAACTAGACTTAGAAAAAATCCTCAAAGAAGACACTGAAGAAACCACTCAAATCTAAGCGCATAAATTTGATTAACTCAAGACTCAAAACCCAATACTGATCACGACATTCTTGCAAGCATCGACCTACACTTCCCCCTCAATGCATTCAGTGAATTCCTGGAAAGCTCTCTTCAGTCGTTCAACAGGCGTCTCCGAAGGCGGACACTCTTGGGATGTATTGCGTGCATAAACCTGAAGAAGCCGAGGATCAGGATCAAGAATGGATGCCACCGCAGCCTTGTAAACCACAATATTTTTTTGTGAGGTCAAGCCCTCTAAGTAAGGCTCTAACTCCCAAGGCTGATTGGGGTTGGCTTTGATCACGCTGAGTGGACGAATCAATTGATACGCCCTTTCGCCATCTGGATCCGTTGTGTTCCTAAGCCGCGCCATCAAGACACCGCCACTGCTTAATAGAATCAATTTGATCGTGCCCTCATTTAAGAGAGGCAAAAAAGGGAGGGCCTCCTTCATGGACGCTGCCTGATCCGCGACAGGCAGGCCGTCCTTCCGAACACCGTTCACCACAGGCCCTGGCATGGCAATCGCTCACTTGTGATGAATTGTAAAGCTGGGCGTTCGAGCAAGGGCGGCGACCCATGCCAATTTTCATAGACAGGCAGGTGACAGCGGGGGGCACGTCTGCGTAATCTTGCGGACTGAAGTCTCTCAAACATGGCCCTAGAGCACCTGCGCATCGCCTCACGCCGCAGCCAGCTGGCCATGGTTCAGACCAATTGGGTCAAAGCAGAACTTGAAAAAGCCCACCCTGGTCTTGCCATCTCTGTTGAAGCAATGGCGACCCAAGGCGACAAAATCCTCGACGTTGCCCTAGCAAAGATCGGAGACAAAGGCTTATTCACCAAAGAGCTAGAAGCTCAAATGCTGGTAGGCCGTGCCGAGATCGCCGTTCACTCCCTGAAAGACCTCCCCACAAATCTTCCCGAGGGGCTGATGCTGGGTTGCATCACCGAGCGGGAAGACCCCGCAGATGCCTTAGTGGTGAACAGCAAAAATGCTGAGTACACACTTGAGACACTGCCGGAGGGTTCCATTGTTGGAACCAGCTCTCTACGGCGCCTAGCCCAACTGCGCTATCACTACCCGCATCTTCAGTTCAAAGACGTTCGCGGAAACGTCATTACACGGCTCGAGAAGCTCGACTCAGGTAATTACGACTGTTTGATTCTGGCCGCAGCTGGACTCAGCCGACTCGGCTTCGGAGATCGAATTCACCAAAGCATCCCAGGGAACATCTCCCTTCACGCGGTGGGGCAAGGAGCTCTAGGGATTGAATGCGTTTGCGATCGCCCCGAAGTGATGGAGCTGATTCAAGTGCTAAATCATGGACCAACCGCAGCCCGTTGCTTAGCGGAACGCGCATTCCTGAGAGTTCTTGAGGGAGGCTGCCAAGTGCCAATCGGCGTCAACACTCAAATCAAGGGAGACACGATCCAGCTCACGGGAATGGTGGCCAGCCTCGACGGCAAACGGCTGATCCGTGACGAGCAAGCCGGCTCCCTAGCCGACCCTGAAGCGGTGGGACGAGACCTCGCCCACAAGCTCAAGGATCAAGGAGCCGGCGAGATCCTTCAAGAGATCTTTGAACAGGAGCGAAGCCAGTGATCGCTGGGCTCAACGCGTAATTTCTACAGCCATCCCCACTTCTACGTGGTCGTAGAGCTGTTGAACATGCGCATTCAACATGCGCACACAGCCATTGGATACGGCCGCTCTGGTTTTCACCCAATGGGGCCAGGGAGTGCCATGAATGCCAAATTGATTGGGTCCACTGCGTAGGAAGCCAATCCAGCGATGTCCCAACGGGCTTTGAGGACCGCGTTTGGGATGCACCTTTCCTGACTTGGTGCTCTGGTACTGAGGATTAATCATCATGTTCTCGACCTTGAACATCCCAGAAGGCGTGGGGGTCTTGGGATCACCAATCGCTACCGGCCATGGGCCCAGGGTCTGACCCTGTCGCACAACGCTGATTTGCCTTCGGCCCAAGTCCAAGACAACACGCCCCTCCACGGGGTGACGCACAGCCATCGATACATGGGTGAGCTGAGATCGAGACAGAGCTGGAGCCGCCACAAGCAAAGAGGAGGCGAACAACGCCACTGGAAGGCCAGAAGCGCAAGCAGTGCATTTAAGACTCACGAGTAGACGGCCAAGACTCACTGGTCTCAACGTATGCACTGTGCGAAAAAAAAACCGCACACCGCGCGAAGCGAAACCTTAAGGATTTAAGAAATGTGCTACTCAATCCCCAGCCCATCAAGACTGGAATGAAGCACCAACTGTCCTGGCCCGCAGGAGACGCACAGCTGTTCCTACAAGCCATGCAAGAAGTGGGCTCCATGGGAGGCATTGCAAATATTGAGCCCATCACCATGGAAATGATGGAATCCATTCAGAACTTTGTTCTGAAGTCGTCCATCGACCTGAACCATCTAAACGGGATCAAACCTGAAGATCTATCAGCAAAAATATCCGACAGAAACAAACGAGAGCAACTCCTTCAAATTCTTATTCTTATCCCTTATGTTGACATGAAGGTCGACCCCAGGATGGTCGCGATTGTAGATAATTTTGCAGATCACTTAGAAATTCACCCCCAAACCATTAAAGATCTACATCGAGTTCGAGACAACCACTTAAAGCGACTTCTAATTGATTACGGACGCAGGAGTCTAGGCGAATTCTTAGGCCTCGACTCAGCACCGAAAGTCATCAAAGGTGTCATCACAATGTTCCATCAAGCCATCGGAGATCGGTCTGTCTCCGAACGCTATCAACAACTAGAGACCTATCCAGAAGGCAGCCTAGGCCACACTTTATTCCATTGGTATCGAGACAGGAATTGGGCACTACCCGGGGAGAAAAAAAGCACATCTGAATTGCTCTTAAATCATGATTGCTGCCACATCCTTGGAGGATTTAATACAGATGTGCAAGGCGAGATGAATGTAGCGGCATTTCAAGCTGGGCTTTTTGATGATGGATTTGGATTTGAATCACTTCTAGAAGTCATCCTAGATTTTCACTTAGGGAAAGCTTTCAGTACTGTTGGAAACATCATTCCACCCTCAACTGGAGCCTTTCACCCAAACGATGCGATGGCTGGCTATGAAAAGGGTCTAGCATGCAATGTGAACCTAATTAAAGATTTAGACTTCTGGCTAGAAGCTGACCAACCCGTTTTAACACTGAGAGACAAATTCAACATTCCAGCCTCATCCGAACCTCTTTTAATCAAGCCCTAAAGCAACCAATAAGCAAAAAAAAACGGGGTTACACCCCGCTTTTACCAAAGTCTTCAAAAGGGTTCTCAGGACGTCAGTCAACCAACTTGGGATCAATATCAGTCATGTAGCGAGCTTCGCAGCTCTTGATGATCTCCACAGCTTTTTCGGTGCCAAAAAATCCATTCACCGTGCAGGTTCCTGGCTTCTTCAAATCCTTGTAGTGCTCCCAGTAGTAAGTGGTTTCCTTTTTCCATTGTTCACCAAGATCTTCGAAGCTCTTGATGTGATCAACGCGTTTGTCATCGGCCAAAACGGCGATCACTTTGTCATCAACCTCACCACCATCATCAAAGGTCATAATCCCGATGATCCTTGCTTCCACAATCGACCCCGGAATCAAGGGTTCGGTCACATTCACGATCTCAATATCGAGAGGGTCACCGTCCTCATCCCAAGTGCGAGGAATACAGCCATAGGCAAAGGGATAAGCCAGAGACGAGTAACCAACCCGATCCAACTTCAGATGGCCTGTTTCCGTAATGAGCTCGTACTTGTTGATCGTATTGGAGTTGAGCTCCACGATGGTGTTGAGGCGTAGCTCAGCCTCATCAGCAAAGGCCGGCAGCACATGAAGCAGGTTGGGCATGCTGCGGCTTGGAGCCTGGTCGAGATTGGCCATGAAAGAGGACGATCAGCGCCGGAATCCTACGGGGAGGCAGATCCAAGTTATACAGCACGCATTCGCAACTTGAGCGTAACGGCTAAGTGCCAGCAACTGAGCTCGTGGCTAAAACCCGATCGAGTTTGTCTTCTAAATAGCGCAAGAATGGTTCAGAAGTCAGGGCTCGGCCACTCACGGTCTGCACCAATTGTTCCGCATTCATGGCCCGTCCGATGGGGTGTACATGCTCACGGAGCCAGTCCAACAAAGGGGTGACATCACCCCGACGAACATGCTCTTCGGGTGAACCGATGGCAGCAGCCATCGCCTCGCTCAGCTGAGCAC
>NZ_JAKUHK010000009.1:0-17621 GCF_023630655.1 Synechococcus sp. MU1655
CAGCTGTTCAGCGAATTGGGCCGTGAGCGTTTCAGTCGTTGCCAAATCCGTTTCAAAACTGGTGAGATCCCGATTGTTGATTCCGATCAAAGGGAATCCACCCAGGGCCAACACCCGCTTCAGCTCTGCCGCGTCATGCACCTCGACCAAAACCGTAAGACCAAGTGCTGCAGCGACCTTGGCGAAATAGGCAAGGTCTTGATCGGTGAGGATCGCCGCAATCAAAAGCGCGGCATCGGCTCCAGCTGCTCGCGCCTGATAGAGCTGATAGGGGCTAAGGATGAAGTCCTTACAAAGCAGTGGAAGATCCACGGCTTTGCGCACCTCAATCAACACATTGAAACCGCCCTGAAAAAAGGTTTTATCGGTGAGCACCGAAAGACAGCTTGCCCCACCTGACGCATAAGCCTTGGCAATCGCGACTGGATCGAAATCCTCTCGAATCACACCTTTGCTGGGACTCGCTTTTTTCACCTCAGCAATCACGGCAGGCCTGACTGCAGCAGCGCTTAACGCAGCCAGAAAATCACGGGCTGGGGGCAAATCGGCCACCTTGCGGCGCAACTGCTCCAATGGCATGCGCTCACGGGCAACCGCGATCTCGCGATCTTTCTCCCAAACGATTTTTTCCAAAATATTGCGAGGTTCGCCGTCCTGATCAGGGACCGCGTACTCCAAGTGCGCAACTTGCACCTTGGGATTAGGTGGACGACGGCGGATCTCCATCACTCAGGACCCCACCGCTGAAGCCGCCTGCTTGTAGGCCACTTCCACCACTTCACTCAGCGTTGGATGTGTGTGCACCTCATTGGCGAGTTGGATCACGCTTTGACGACGGGACACTGCATTCGCAATCTCCTGGATCAGATCAGCCGCATGTAAACCGTAGATATGCGCCCCCAGAACCTCCCCGCTGGTTTTGTTGAACAACAACTTCATCAGGCCATCACTTTCCAATTCAGCAAGCGCTTTGGAATTGGCTTTGAAATAGCTCCGTACTGTTCCCAGCTCAAAGCCCTCTTCTCCAGCGAGCTCCTTGGCATCGGCTTCCGATAAGCCGACTGAACTAATCTCAGGATGCGTGAAAGTGGCGGCAGGAATGCTGCGGTAATCGATTTGCCTGGGGTGACCAAGAATGTTGTCCACAGCCACTGAACCCTGAGCTGCGGCCGTGTGGGCGAGCATCAACTTGCCGGTGACGTCACCGACGGCCCAGAGATTGGCCAGTGGAGCACCATTCACCAACACGCGCATGCTGTCGTCTACGGGAATAAACCCACGATTGGTCTCCACTCCCACAGACTCGAGATTGAGATGTTTGCTGCTGGGCACACGGCCTGTCGCTACGAGCACCGCATCCACTTCCAACGTTTCAACTGGCTCTCTAGTTTTCATATCAACCAGCTCAATTTGCACCGGTGATCCGGGTTGAATCGATTTGGCCAAAACCCCAGAGCGCGCATCGATATCGCGGCCATCGATCAATTTGCGGGCTGCGATCTTGGCGATATCAGGATCAAAGGTTGGCATGACCCGATCCAAGGCCTCAATCATCGTGACTTCACAGCCCAAAGCCGTGTAGACATCCGCAAATTCCAGTCCGATATAGCCACTGCCAATAATCGCAATCCAACGGGGCAGCCATTCCAGATTGACCGCCTCATCACTGGTGAACACACTGCGCCCATCCGTTTCGATGCCCGGGGGGACAAAGGGATCAGAGCCAGTGGCCAAGATCACATCCCGTGCCGTTAAGACCCGGTCCACGCCGCTGATCTCCCGCACCCCAACCCGTTGAGGCCCCTCAAGCCGACCTTGACCGCGAAGGATGGTGACCCCTGCCCGCTCCAATGTTTTGGTGAGATTGGATCGAATCGCGGCCACCAGTTGATTGGCGTGATCAGCAATCTTCTTGCGCTCAAAACGCACAGGAGCAGCATGAATTCCAAACCCTGCAAGATGCTCAGCATCAGCCAGCTCACGCACGCGACCACTGGCAGCCAACAGTGCTTTTGAGGGGACACAGCCACGGTTAACGCAGGTGCCTCCCATGTCGCGGGATTCAAGGACGGCCACCTTGAGGCCATGTTCGGCTGCATGTTTCGCTGCATCAAAGCCGCCATATCCGGCGCCAATGACGATCACATCGAAGTCGAAATTGGCGTCGCTCACCCGATCGTCTGCATTGAAGACGTCATTCTCGCCCGTCGCCTCTCCAAAAGCAGAGGGACCGCCGCCGCCGCCACATTGAGCGATTCCACAGCAGAGCTATGGGGCAGGGTCACGCCAGCGGAGCAACAGGCCTGCAACAACGGGTCCAGACCTGCACCTTCGTTTCCGAGCAGCAGCACCGTGGGCAGGGTCCAGTCCAATTCCCAGTAGGGCTGAACGCGTAAGTTTGCGGCCGCATCTGGCACCAAAGTGGCCACAATTTGAAGTCCGTCCTCGCGCGCTTGGTTCAGTCGTTTCGCGAGTTGAACCACCCCTTCCATTGGATCAGGGCCAAAGCGCGCAACGGGCAGGCTCAAGATCGCACCAGCCGACGAGCGAACCACCTTCGGCGCCAACGGATCAGCACCGGACGCGCACCAAACCTGCTGGATGTCTGCGGCCCGCGCAGTGCGCAGCAGGGTTCCGAGATTGCCTGGATCCTGAATGCGATCAAGCGCCAGAACAAAGTCGGGGGCCTCAACCGCTGAAGGCAAGCAAGAGAAGGGCAGCAAACAGGCAACACCATCGGGCTGAACCGTGGTTAAGCCGGCTTGCAACGCTTCGGAACTGATCCTCTGCACCCGCACAGATCCCGGCAAAGCGCGAATCAAGCCAGCGTGCGTCTGCAACCAAGCGGGAGTTGCCACAACATCAAGTGCCACAGAATCTGGCCAAGAACAACTCTGGAGTTCTTGAACTTGGTGGGTTCCTTCCAACAGAACGAGGCCGTGCTCGTCTCTCCCTGCACGGGCGGACAACGAACGAAGCCTTCGCACAAGTGGGTTGCGGCGACTTGTGATCAGCTCATCTGACTGATCTTCCAATGACACGTAATCAGAAGCTCGTGTGCTTACGAACTTTCATGCCGTCGTGAAGATTGAGATTCTGACCGTTGAGGTCGATGCCTTGAACCGCAGCAATTTCACCTTTGATGCCTTCAGCGGCCAGATTCTCAACCAACTTTTTAATGACTTGATCTTCCACGGTGGATTGATCAATGGAGTCCGGTGTCAAAAATTCGAGGAACTTGCCAACTTTGGAAGCCACTACCTCCGATGAGTTGGAGATCTTGAGCACAATCATGGAGGCGTTGGGAGTCCTGACCCAATCACGTTAATGCGGTTAGGGAGACTTGAACTCCCACGTCCGAAGACACATGTACCTGAAACATGCGCGTCTACCAATTCCGCCACAACCGCTGGCGTCACAAACGTGACCTGACGACCATACGACATCAGCTTTGGAGTGTCAGACACGATCTGGACCCAACAGAACCAGTTTGAGCGCCGGCCGTCTAGACGGTCTCATCCTTGATGGTCAAGATGGTCGTGAATTTAGTGATCACGGGCATGAAGGCAGCGGCTCTTGCGTCTCAAGACATTCTCAAGCCGCACCTCGTGATTGATGGTGGAGAAAAATTGACCGGAGAGCTTCGCGTCAGCGGAGCAAAAAATTCAGCCCTCGTGCTGATGACGGCGTCTCTCCTGACCGAAGCCCCCCTGACCCTTCGCAACGTTCCCCCATTAACAGACATCGGCGGGATGACAGAAATCCTGTCTTCACTGGGCGTGAAGGTTCAACGCAGCGGCGAGACGGTGCACCTCCACGCCAATCAGATGACAGGAGCAGAGCCGCCTTATGAATTGGTGAATGGCTTGCGCGCTAGCTTTTTTGCCATTGGCCCCCTTCTCGCCCGCATGGGATACGCGCGGGTGCCCCTTCCAGGTGGATGCCGCATTGGTGCTCGTCCGGTGGTGGAACACATCCGTGGATTGAAGGCCCTCGGAGCCGTTGTGAACGTGGAGCACGGGATCATTGCCGCCTCAATCCCAGGCAGGGAGCAACGTCTTAAAGGTGCAGAGATCGTTTTGGATTGCCCCAGTGTGGGCGCCACGGAAACCATTTTGATGGCTGCCGCCTTGGCTCAAGGCACGAGCGTGATTTCGAATGCAGCCCAGGAGCCAGAGGTTCAGGATCTCGCCAACTTGTTGATTGCGATGGGCGCCAAAATCAGCGGGGCTGGTGGACCCACCATCACCGTGGAAGGTGTAGATCAACTCCAAGGTTGCGATTACACGGTGATTCCCGACCGTATTGAGGCCGGTACCTTCCTGCTTGCAGCGGCCATCACCCGATCCAAGCTCAGAGTGGCACCCGTGATTCCTGATCATCTCAGTGCAGTGCTGCAGAAATTGCGCGACTGCGGCTGCAAACTTGAGATCGACGACGAAGGGATCACGATCACTCCAGGTGAGATCCAGGGCATCGACATCACCACCCAACCGTTCCCTGGTTTTCCCACCGATCTGCAAGCACCCTTCATGGCCTTACTGGCCACGGCACAGGGAACCAGTGTGATCACCGAAAAGATCTACGAAAATCGGATGCAGCACGTCGCAGAGCTGCAGCGCATGGGTGCCTCCATCAGGGTTCAAGGCAACACTGCGGTCGTAGAAGGCGTGTCCGCACTCAGCGGGGCACCAGTGAATGGAACCGATCTCAGGGCCTCAGCGGCCATGGTGTTGGCGGCACTGGTGGCGAAGGGGAAATCGCAAGTGAGTGGCCTCGACCACCTCGACCGTGGGTACGCCGATATTGAAGCGAAGCTCGGTCGTACTGGAGCCAAATTGACCAGGCGTACATCCTGAGGAAGCCTCAGTCGCAAAACGTGTAGGGTAATTTGAGAGTCCTCAATTCATTGAGGGACCTAGAGCGTCTGGAGACGCGAACTAGCAGGTGTGGCGGAATTGGTAGACGCACCGCACTCAAAATGCGGCGGGGAAACCCTTGTCGGTTCAAGTCCGACCACCTGTATGAGCTAACCGCGATGATCCGACCCATTGCATGGGCCCGTCGTTCATCCATCAGAGAGAAGCAAGTCAAAAGAACTGTCATGGCCACCTCAATACGTGGCCAACTCGATCAAGGTTGGTCAGCTTCAATAGGTGAACGAAGGCCACTGGTCAACAGTCGGGCGAAATGGCAGAAGCATCCCAAAAAACCACTGGCATGACTGAGTCGCCATCCACTGCTGTGATGGGGACCTACAACCGTTATCCGCTCACTCTGGTGAGTGGGAACGGTTGCTGGGTCCGCGACCGCAAAGGTCATCGCTACCTCGATGCCGTGGCTGGAATTGCCACCTGCACCCTCGGCCATAGCAACCGCGCGATGCGGCGTGCGCTTAAGGATCAGCTCAGCCGCCTGCAGCACGTCTCCAATCTGTATGAGATTCCTGAACAGGAAGAGCTAGCCCGTTGGCTCGTGGATCACAGCTGCGCCGACAGTGTTTTCTTCTGCAATTCTGGTGCAGAAGCCAATGAAGCGGCCATCAAATTGGCCCGCAAACATGGCCATCAACGACGGGGAATCGAACGACCCGTGATCTTGACGGCGGCCGCAAGCTTCCATGGCCGCACGCTGGCAGCGGTGAGCGCCACCGGACAACCTCGTTATCACGTGGGATTTGAGCCGATTGTGGAGGGGTTTGAGACCTTCACCTACAACGACATCCAGAGCTTTGAACAGCTCTTAAACCGCCTGGAGTGCCATGGGCCTCGAGTTTGCGCTGTGCTGATCGAACCGCTCCAGGGCGAAGGCGGTGTGAATCCAGGAGATCCCGATGTGTTCCGTGCCATTCGTCGCCACTGCGATGAACGCAACATCCTGTTGATCTTTGACGAGGTTCAAGTGGGTATGGGTCGCAGCGGCCGGCTCTGGGGCTACGAGCAACTGGAGGTCCAACCTGATGCGATCACCTTGGCGAAAGGTCTCGGTGGCGGCCATGCGGTCGGTGCCCTGCTGACAACCCACCACGCCGATCTGTTTGCACCCGGAGATCACGCCAGCACGTTCGGCGGCAACCCATTTGCTTGTCGCGCTGGGCTGACCGTCGCCCGCGAATTGGAACGGAGACAGCTGCTCCGCAACGTTTCAGAACGGGGGGAGCAATTAAAAGCTGGACTCAACCAGCTCATAGATCGCTTCCCTCAACAACTCCAGGAAGCCCGAGGATGGGGCTTACTGCAGGGTTTAGTGCTTCGAGAGGACTGCGATCTCAATGCTGCTGACGTTGTCAAAGCAGCTTTAGCTCAAAAACTTTTACTCGTTCCTGCCGGGGCCAAAGTGGTGCGGATGGTTCCTCCCTTAATCATCGATCGCCGAGAGGTGAAAGAGCTGCTCTCCCGCCTTGAACGGACGCTGGAACTGCTGAACAAGTGACCCGGTCCAAGGTTGACCCCGTTGATGAGTTGGCGGACCTGATCTCTCCCTTTGAGCAGCGGGGGATGGATCTATCCCTTGAGCGCATGCAGAGCGCGCTTGCTGATCTAGCCAGCCCCTGCGCTGATGTTCCCGCCGTTCAGGTGGTGGGCACCAATGGCAAAGGCTCGATCGCCTGCATGATTCACAGCGGCCTAACCGCAGCAGGTCTTCGCTCTGGACTGACCACCTCTCCCCATCTCACAACTTGGTGTGAACGGATTTGCGTGAACCAGCAGCAGATCGAGCTCGCCCAACTACGCCAACGCTTAAAACAACTCCAACCACTGGCGCAGCGCCACAACCTGACGCCGTTCGAACAGCTGATCAGCGCCGCCCTGGTCCATTTCGATGCCAACGCCCTGGATTGGCTTGTCCTCGAAGCAGGCCTTGGAGGACGGCTGGATGCCACAACGGCCCATCCCTATCGACCTCTCATCGCCATTGGCTCGATCGGCATGGATCACTGCGAGCATCTCGGCCACTCCTTAACCGCCATCAGCAGCGAAAAAGCTGCGGTGATCAGCCCTGGAGCGCATGTGATCAGCGCCCCTCAACACGAGGATGTGACCAAGGTCTTGGAGGCCCGCAGCCAAGAGATGGGTGCAACGCTGGAGTGGGTGTCACCCCTCACAGACGAGTGGGAGCTAGGGCTATCTGGACGCCTGCAACGGCGAAACGGAGCCGTAGCCTGTGCTGCGCTGCGACGCATGAAGGCACTTGGCAGCTCGATAACAGAGGGGCAAATCCGACAAGGCCTGGCTCAAGCCCGTTGGCCTGGAAGGCTTCAAACGCTGCACTGGAACCACCAATCTGTACGTGTGGATGGAGCCCACAACCCCGATGCAGCTCAGCAGCTCGCGCTTGAGCGTCGATGCTGGAACCAGCCAGGGCATCACCAGGTCTGGATTCTTGGCATTCAGGCCCATAAACAAGCCCCGGAGATGCTCAGAATTTTGTTGAAACCAAACGATGAAGCCTGGATCGTGCCGGTGCCAGGGCATCTCAGCTGGACAGCTGACGCATTGAGCAAGATCTGCCCAACGCATGCGCATCAACTGAGGAGCGCCTCAAGCGTGGAGAACGTTCTCATCAGGCTGTCCAAGAATGACGCAGACAGATCAAGGCCAACGCCTGTGATTGCAGGCTCCTTGTATTTGATTGGATCGTTGTTGAGAGAGGGAGTGTTGCAAGAGCACTAGGGATAAACATTTCCTCAAACCCCTCATCGGCACATGGTTCAGCTGCGTTCCACTCAGCGTGCAGGAACAAACGGCAGAGTGAGGTCAGCTTTCGATGCATCCGTCATGCGCAACCAGACTCTGCGCTCCCTGTTCGCTCTTGCTCTGCTGGCGCTCATGACAGCTCTGCCATTCCCGGTGATCGCACTCGATACCTCCACTGGTGTGGGGCTTCAAGATCGAGCTTTATTCCAAGAGCGGGTGGATTACACCCTGACCAACCAGAGCGGCGGTGACTTCCACGGGCAGGACCTCGTCAACACATCCTTCGCCGGTGCGACAGGAAGGAAGGCTGATTTCAGCGACGCCAACCTGCAAGGAACGATCTTCACCCAAGCGGAATTCCCAGAAGCCAATTTCCATGGCGCCAACCTCAGTGATGCGCTCATGGATCGTGCCGATTTCTCCAAAACAGATCTTCGCGATGCCTTGCTTCTTGGCGTGATCGCTTCCGGAAGCAGCTTTGCCGGTGCAGACATCGAGGGCGCTGATTTCACGGATGCTTTATTGGATCGGGAGGATCAACGTCGGCTCTGTCAGGACGCTGATGGCGTCAATTCCAGCAGCGGTGTCTCCACCCGCGACAGCCTGGACTGCTGATCACGCTGGAAATCCGCCAAGCTTTCCAGGGTTGAGCAAGCCATCAGGATCGTGGCGATGCTTCGCTGCCACCTGATCGCCATCAATCACACCCAGGCCGCCTCCCTCAACAGTGAGGACATGGGGGTTAAACACAAATGCCCCCTGAGCACGACAGTCGTCGATTAAGTCCTGGAGAGCCTTCGCCCCTCTCCAATAGACCACTGGCAGAGCCGCCAATCGAAAGGTCCCCTGCTGACGAACGGCCTCGAGATGCCACACGAAATCATCGCCCCAGCGCTGCTGGAGCGCATCCAGGCAGGCCTGTTCAGGTTGGGGCAGAAGCATCTGCAGATAGGTCCAGTTGGGATCGTGGTTGCGCAGATGCAGGGTTGTGTGATTCCAGCTCAACTCCCTCAAACCATTGCCCTGACGGTTGTCCTCTGGCCCGAGCACCTGCACCTGCGCCTGCAAAGAACTCGCCAGACGTTCAATCGTGCTTACCCCATCGGGAGCCACCAACAACAGCAACCGGTGCTGTCCCCGTGAGGCCCCACTCCAAGACGGAAGGCGCTCCACGATGGCCGACTGCAGAACGGTGCAGAGGTTCAACTCAACCGCAGCTTGACCACATCGCTGGGCCAACTCCACCGCCCTCGCCCAGTCGGGACAATCCACCACCACCTCCTGCCACGCCACCCGCGCCGCCGAGGAGAGCTTGAGCGCCGTGATGATGCCATTGGTGCCATAGGCATGATTTAAGGCTTCCGCCTCTCCGGCCTCTAGTTGCAACAGCCGAGGTGAAGACTCCATCGTCACCACCTCCAGGCCAAGGAGGTGGCCGGGATCTCGCAAAAATCCCCAACGCACCGAACCGATCCCCCCAGATCCCCCGCTGATAAAGCCACCGATCGTGGCACTGCGCCAAGTACTTGGAAACAGCCTTAATTGCCGGCCATGAACAGCCAAAGCGCGGTCCAGGTCACGCATCAAGCAACCGCATTCCACAGTCACCACACCAGAAACCGGATCGATGGAACGCACCTCGCGCAGGGCATCCATCAAGAGCACCACACCTCCTTTCAAGGGAACGCACTGGCCGTAATTACCCGTTCCCGCCCCGCGCAAGGTCAGCGGCACGCCATGGCGATGGCACGCCGCGGCCACCGCTTGCACCGCCTGCACTGAAGCCACGCTGACAACAAGATCAGCGCGGCATTGGCTGAGCTGTTTTCGCAGCACTGGTGAGTAGTCGTAGGCATCACGGGAATAACGATCCAAATCGGCTGGACTCGTTAGCAAGTTGAGATCGGCAATGGCTGCCAGCTCGTTGTGCAAAGCATCAGGAACCATGGCGCTTCAGGGCTGGCTGTGTGAGGGGGTGCTGTAACTGAAAAAGACTGCTGTAGCGATGGTGATCCTCAGGTTGAATCCTGCACCCACACTCCACGCACCAACAAGCGACGTTCCGGAGGTGCCGCCAAGGCTTCCGCCCAGCTTTGAACGGGAAGCTGCATCGCATCAGCGGGGGCACCCGCCCGGAGTACCCCGTCCCACTCCATCTCCATCAATCGCGCTGCCGCCGTTGTGAAGGGAGAAAGACCCAAGCGCTCCCAGGGAACCAGATGGGCCTTAGCCAGGCTTGCTGCAATCAAAGCCAAAGGGTCAAAGTTGCCAGCCGGGAACCATGGATCCTGCACGTTGTCACCCCCGACGGCCACACACACACCAGCAAGCTGCAACTGACGAATCGGAGCCAAGGGTCGCCGCAGAGGCGTCGCGAAATCTTGCCGACCTAAAAGCCAGCCATTGGTCAGGGGGAGAGCCACCACTCGAATGTTGTGAAGCGCCATCCGTTCAGCAAGCCGCTGCAACGCAGATGCTCTGAGGAGCGACAGGCTGCTGGCATGGCTGCAGGTGATCGGCACTGAAACGGGCATCCGCTTGAGAACACGCATCAACTGCAACACCCCGGCCGCAGGTTCAGAAGCGGCTTCGTCGATATGCAAATCCACCCCGCATCCATGCCGGTCGGCCAGCGCCAAAAGGTGTTTCAGCTCCTGGCGGGAGGCACGCCCTGAGCAGGGCGGGGAGATCACTCCGCCGAGCAAGCCCCCGGACTCTGCCACCTGAGCCGCCAGCTGTTCCCCTTCTGAGGTGCCCCAATACGCCACTGGAACCAGGGCAACCGGCTGAACCTTGACCCGATCTTGCCAACGGGAGGCCCCGTCCAGAATGGCGTCCCAGCTGCACTGGGCCCCAGGCCCAAGGCTGTCGATATGGGTGCGTACAGCGCGTAGACCATGGCGCCATACCAACTGCATGGCGCGCTCAAAGCGCTCTTGAACCACCTCGAGGGTTCGGGTCTGATGTTCCCTGAAGTTGGCCGCCATCGCTCCGGCATAGGTGCCACGGAGATTGGGATAGCGGCTCCAGCTAAACGCCTTATCAAGATGCGCATGCGGTTCCAGCAAACGGGGAAGCAACATCCCATCCGGTTCCGCAGCTCCCTCAACGAGAGGCTGGACTCGCACAATCCGTCCTTCACGCCAGGACACCTGCAAGGCACAAAGGCCATCAGCACGTGTGATCGGCGCTGGCGTACCCACGCGTTCATCGTCCAGCTCGACCAGTCCCCTTGGAATCCAGGCACTGAGAGTGCCATCTCCAAAACGAGGAATCATTCGATCTTGCCGGCGTCACTCTTGGCTTGAAGGATGACAAATTGGCCGGCGATTCCGAGGGTCATGACCGAATACTCAGGAAGACGCAAGGTGGGGAGTAAGTCCTGTCCACCCAGCTCAGTGGTGTAAATGCTGAACAAGCCAAGGTTGAGACGTCGGCTGAATTGACCAGCGAGCTCAGCCAACGCTGGCTCCTGATCATGAATCAAGCGCGGGCAATCTTTCACCCAAAGCTGCAACACCATCGGCAATCCACCCTCACACAACTCATCGCTGATCACGGAGACGAGTTGGCCGCCCGCGTAGCTCTTGAAGTCCTCAGGAGAGGGATTGGTGAAGGCGAGTGCCACACCAGAGGCGGCCAATGCCAAAACGGCTGCCACTGCATTGGCCGATGGCTTGCGAAAAGGACCGATGAGCGTCTCCTGAAGAAGTTTGGTGAATTGGTAGATTCTTACTCGACACGGCGGGTGTCGCCAAGTGGTTAAGGCAGCGGCTTGTGGTGCCGCCATCCGGGGGTTCGAATCCCCTCATCCGCCCTCAACGATTAAGAAAGACTTTGAGTAGGCCGTCTGCCTGATTGCGGATGGGATCGTCGCAGGGAAGGCCTAGAGCGTCTTGGCAAGAGTGGATCGATCTCTGTGCCTCCTCGGCCGATAAGGCCGCTGTGTTGAGGGCAACGGCTTGAACCTTCGGAGGAGGAGATGAGCCTCGAGGGCGTGCAATCGCTGCCAGCGATTCATAAAGACTGATGCACTCCTTCAAGGGGGGCAGCGGTACCTGCGGCAGTCGCCCGATTGTGGACTGACCCGCCCGATGCACCATCAGCAACGCCGTTGGTTGACTGCCGCGCATCAAGGGAAGCGTGGCAGTCGAGCCTGGGTGACAGAGCGAGCCTTGCCCTTCCACCACCAATAAATCCCGTTCTGACAATCCCGAGCCTGCTTCTAGAACAGCCGCTTCCACAGCACCTGCCGCAAAGTCCACACGCACCGCATCCAAAGGAATGCCCCGACCGCTGATCAAAATTCCAGCCTGACCGGTTCCAACAAACCTGCACACCCGCTTGTGCCGTGCTGCTGCCGCTTGCAGTGCCAAACAGGCACTCATCTTTCCTACAGCCATATCGGTTCCCACCGCTAGAACGCGCTGACAGGAGAGCGCAGCTGCCCGAGCCTGAGCCACCTGAATAGCGGGGGGCTCCCGGCGTAAATCCCAGATCCATTGCCCGTCCTGACAGGCCTCCTCGAAGTCGGGGTCCTCGCCCAATAGCGCGTGCAAGCCACTAGCCAGGCTCAGCCCGGCCCGTAGTGCGGCCAGGCCATCCCGTCGCACCGGGTCGGGCAAAACCCCACCGGAGGGAGCTAAGCCAACCACAGCAACAGCAGGGCGATAGGGCAATGCCGCAGCCAGATCGGGCACAATCGGCACAGGGCGATCAATCCCTGTGATCTCAGCCAGGGAGCCGTAGGCGTGCTCGGGGTCAATGACACCGGCAATCGGCCCCCGTCGATGTCGCAACAGTGCAAGACCTGTCTTCCCAGTTAGGGATGTGAGACCACCGTGCTGAAGCAGCAGCACAGGCATCTGTTCAAATCCCTCAGGACACTGGTTGTTCACTCCACTTCTGTTGCGATGACGACCCGAGCGGACCAAAACAACTCAGCCAACTCTTCTCCACGCCTCTAGCAAGACTTTCAGCGACAACACAAAAGAGTGTTGTTTGTCGCAGTCACGCGCGGGTGATCCCAAGCCCAGCAGCAGCTGGTGCTCGCATTTGATCTCCCACCAATTTGAGCCCTTGATAAGGGTCATCCACAAGATTGAGATGGCTGTCGAGATCAGGCCAGCGGATCAAGGGCAGCAGCTGGGCAGCCGCCCCATTGAGCAAGAGGCTGTCGGAGTAACAGCCAATCATCAGATCCAGATCCAAGCGCTGAGCAACCTGGGCCATCAGCCAAGCTTCACTGAGCCCTCCACTTTTCAGCAATTTGAGATTCACCCCATCCACGTGAGGGGCAAGGCGCAGCAAATCCTGCAGATCCCAACAGCTCTCGTCCGCCACAAGGGGCATGGCGCAATGGGGCTTGAGCGCCGCAAAGGCAGCCGTATCACGCTCGGGATCGAGCACTGCCGCCATCGGCTGCTCCAGCAACACCACCCCGGCCTGTTGCAGAGAGGCCTGCATCGCCTTTGCCTCATCGAGACTCCAGCCACCGTTGGCATCCACTTGAAGCTCCATCTGCTGCTGCTGCTGTTGGCCGTGCTCCTGCAAAGCCTGGGCTACCGCCTCCAACAGGGCCCGATCGTGATCGCAGCCATCAGCACTGCCGAGCTTGAGCTTGATGCGCGTTGCCGGTAACTGCCGCCACCAACGATGAAGGCGACTCACAACCTCATCGACTGACCCGAGCCCCAAGGTCACGCTGGTGGCAACAGGGCGACTGCCATCGAGACCGAACAATCGCCACACCGGCTGTCCCAGCCGTTGCCCCCACCAATCCCAAAGAGCGAGGTCCACAGCACAACGGGCCGGGGGAGACAACGGCTCTAGCAGGGGAGAAAGTCGCTGGCGATCCGCAGGGTCAAGATCGCCCAGTTTTGGCATCAACGCCTCGAGCTCCGAGGCCAAGTCATCGGTCCTGAAAGCACGATGTCCGGTATCAAACCCTCCTGTTTCGCCGCGACCGCTGCAGCCATCCAGGCGAAAGGTGAGCTCGAGATGTTCCACCTGGGCTATGGTTCCGCGGCTAATGGCGAGCGGAACCGCTTTGGTGAGATAAAAGCGCCGAAGAGACCAGACCATCGCCCTATAACGCCAATCCCCAAGCTGGCACAAGTTGACGGTGGCTCAAACTAAAAGAAGATTTCACCGTCGTCGGTCTCCAGGATCGCCACCCGCTTTGGCTCTCTCCAGTCCCGCCAGCCCCAGTCTTGCCAAGACCAACCCTGCATCCTCCACTCGGAACGAGGGGCAGCGCGGTAGCTACTGGATCACCACGTTTGGCTGCCAGATGAACAAGGCCGATTCCGAACGGATGGCAGGAATTCTCGAAAGCATGGGCTACCAGGAAGCCAACGCCGAACTGGACGCCGATCTCGTTCTCTACAACACCTGCACCATTCGCGACAACGCCGAACAGAAGGTGTACAGCTATTTGGGTCGCCAGGCCATCCGCAAGCGAACCAATCCCAATCTCACCTTGGTGGTGGCAGGTTGCGTCGCGCAACAAGAGGGAGAATCCCTACTGCGCCGAGTTCCAGAGCTGGATTTGGTCATGGGACCCCAGCACGCCAATCGCCTCGAAACCCTGCTCACACAAGTCCAAACTGGACAGCAGGTCGTCGCGACTGAAGACCATCACATCCTCGAAGACCTCACCACCGCCAGGCGCGACAGCAGCACCTGCGCTTGGGTGAATGTGATCTACGGCTGCAACGAGCGTTGCACGTATTGCGTGGTGCCCTCGGTTCGTGGCAAAGAGCAATCCCGCCTGCCTGACTCCATCGTTTTGGAGATGGAAGGATTGGCAGCGCGTGGGTTCAAAGAGATCACCTTGCTCGGTCAAAACATCGATGCCTATGGACGCGATCTACCAGGCATCACCGCCGAGGGCCGACGCCAACACACCCTCACGGATCTCCTTCACCAAGTGCATGACGTCGAGGGCATCGAACGCCTGCGTTTTGCCACGAGTCACCCGAGATATTTCACCGAGCGACTGATTGATGCCTGCGCTGACCTTCCGAAAGTGTGCGAACACTTCCATATCCCTTTCCAAAGCGGTGATAACGAGCTTTTAAAAGCGATGGCCCGCGGATACACCGTTGAGCGTTACCGGCGCATCATTGATCGCATTCGCAAGCGCATGCCCGATGCAGCCATCAGCGCTGATGTGATCGTGGCCTTCCCTGGAGAAACCGATGCGCAATACAGACGCACCCTGGCGTTGATTGAAGAGATTGGCTTTGACCAAGTGAACACAGCTGCCTATTCGCCAAGGCCCAACACCCCCGCTGCGGACTGGAACAATCAGCTCTCTGAGGAGGTCAAAGTCGCACGCCTTCAAGAGATCAATGCTCTGGTGGAATCCACAGCAAAAGAACGGAACGCTCGCTATGCCGGTCGGATTGAGCAAGTGCTTGCAGAGGGAATGAATCCCAAAGATCCAAGCCAGCTCATGGGGCGGACGCGCTCCAACAGGCTCACCTTCTTCTCTGCTGAATCCCCCAACGGCATCACGCATCGTGCGGGAGATCTAGTCGATGTTCGAATCGATCAAGTTCGCTCCTTCTCCCTTACTGGCACACCGGTGATCAACTGATACCTTTCGGGTTCGTTTTGTGAATGAACGGCCGCACTATGCCCTCTTCTCCCGTTCGCATTGGCGTGGTGTTCGGAGGAGCATCCGGTGAGCATGCCGTGTCGATTCGCTCGGCCATCACGGTGATCAAGGCCCTTCAAGAAGGGCGAAATCGAGATCATTTCGAGGTGGTTCCGCTCTACATCGATCAGTCGGGGCGTTGGTGGCCGGAGCGCATTGCCAACAGCGTGCTCGAACGAAAGCAACCGCTAACTGAGGACAACCTTCCCCAGCCCCTACCTCCCGCAGGCCTTCGCTCCCTGCCCATCGACCACGACCGGGTGGATGTTTGGTTCCCCGTGCTTCATGGCCCTAACGGAGAGGACGGAACAGTGCAAGGGTTATTCACACTGATGGGGCAGCCCTATGTGGGCTCCGGTGTGCTCGGTTCGGCAGTAGGGATGGACAAGCTGGCCATGAAAGCCGCTTTTGCCGCCGCAGGGTTACCTCAGGTTCCCTATGTGGGGCTGAATGCTGCAGATCTCGATCACCCTGAACGCCACAACAAGCTGGTCGCCAGGATCGAAGCGGAATTGGGCTATCCCTGTTTTGTCAAACCGGCCAACATGGGCTCATCGGTTGGAATCAGCAAAGCGCGTCACCGAGACCAACTGCTTGCTGGCCTGCAGGAAGCGGCACGCCATGACACCCGCCTCGTTGTCGAGCGTGGTGTTAGCGCTCGCGAGTTGGAATGTGCCGTACTCGGACGGAAACAGCTGAAGGCCTCCGTTGTAGGCGAAATCAGTTTTGAAGCCGATTGGTACGACTACGAAACCAAATACACCGATGGCTGCAGCCAAACGCTGATTCCAGCTCCACTTCCCGAGCAGGTGAGCGCTCAGATTCAGGCGATTGCCCTGCAAGCCTGCACCGCTGTTCACGCCTATGGCTTGGCACGGGTTGATGTTTTTTACGATGAAAAAAGCGGTGACATCTGGCTCAACGAGATCAACACCCTGCCTGGTTTCACCTCCCAAAGCATGTATCCCATGCTTTGGGAGGCCAGTGGTGTCGCTTTACCCGACCTAGTGGCCCAGCTGGTCCACACGGCGCGAGAATGAAGGAATATCCAGACAAGCGATGATTGAAGGTCTGCTCTGGCTTCCACTCCTCGTCGCCTTTGTGCTGCTCGTAGCACTGGGGTGGCTCGAGCGCCGTCGTCAAAATCTATTCCGAACCTGGAGCGAAGGATCTGAGTTAGCCAAACTCGATGGCTGCGGCGCGGCACTTCTCAAGGATGGTGAACTGCGCTGGTGCAGCTTCAGCGCTGGGTCATTTCAAGAGGAGGGGCACTTTGTGATCAAGGATCTGGAATTGGTCGAACTCATGGCCTTGGCATCAGGGGAGGCACCACTGGCCAGTGAATCTCAAGGTCGATGCCGTCTCCGATTGATTGGGAATGGCCGTCAGCTTGATGTGCCCTTTGCCGATGCAGATCGCGCCCGCCGTTGGATGGACCAACTGATGTCTCGTGCACGCTGTGACTTGTGAGCCCGGAAGCTTCCAGAAAGAAAGGCCTTAGGCTCGGAAAACGCAAAAGCTCAGGCCCGCTGCCTCCTGGTGTGGAGCGGCGGCGAAGGCTGCGGCAAGAGCGAAGGCAAGAGCGCTTGATCCAATTGTGGAGGCTTGTTTTTTTTCTCCTCACGGCCACTGGATTGAGCTGGTTGTTGCTGACCCTGGGTTGGAGCCTGCGATCCGCTTCACAAATTCAGATCAGCGGAAGCCAGAGGATGGACGAAACCGTGGTGGTGAAAGCTGCAGGCCTCTCCTTTCCCCAATCCCTATTGAGCCTTGAGCCTGGTGAGATCGAGGCCAAATTGATGCAGGAGCTTCCTGTGCAGGAGGTGTCCGTTCAGCGGCACCTTCTCCCTCCAGGCCTCGACATCCAACTCGTTGAACGACGCCCTGTCGCGGCTGCCACGCGGATGGGCCCCAGAGGAATCGAGCGGGGCATGGTGGACGGCGAGGCTCATTGGATGCCGATGGACATGGCCAAGCAGGGCGAGAAACCATCGAGCGCGGTGAAAGTCGAAGGCTGGATTTCCAATCGTCGCGCCGTGATTGCCCGCATTCTTCAACAACGAGACCTGCTGGGTCGACCACTCAAAACCATTCAGGTGGAACCCGCTGGTGGCGTGAGTTTGCGCATTGAAACGCTTGGACTTGTCTATCTCGGCGCCAATGATGCCCTTTTAGATGAGCAATTCATAACCATTGCGCAACTCAATCAAAGCCTCCCTCCCAACCTGCGCGGCGCGTCCAACGAAGGCCTCGATCTCAGT
>NZ_JAKUHK010000010.1:0-17295 GCF_023630655.1 Synechococcus sp. MU1655
TAGTCAAAGCAGGAGCGGCTAGCTTTGCTGCTTATTTGATTCACTTACCGGTTCTGGCTGGAGCCATGAATAGATTATATTCATTAGGAGTAAAGAACATCTGGTCACTCGGGTTGTGATCAACTGCAACAGCTATCTTCTTGTCATTTTTTACAAGCAACCAGCTGTTCAAAACCCCGTCGTTAGAACAATCATCCAATCGCTTTTCGTGCGTGACCATAAACCGCAAAACGCAGCAACAACGCCAATCGCTGTATCACAGGCTACACGTGCTCTCGGCAAACCATGCAAAATGAAGACGTCTTCATTAATGAGCATTCATGACCTTTTTGATGCATTGGACATTCAAAACTGGTTACCACGCAATTGCGGCGAAAAAGTTTTTATCAACAGGTGCGCCGTTCCCGGAATGCAAATCATGGAAGCGGTTTCACGGTCCTGGCTCGGTAGAAGGCTGGATTTTGGTTGAAGCAGATAATGCTGATGCCTGCTACGAACACGCGGCTGAATGGGCAGAGTGCTTGAACTGGGAAGTAACACCTGTTCATTCTGACGACCAGGCAGGTCCCTTCATGGCCAAGGTTTACAGCTGATCTCCACCCTAAGAAAGGAACGCCCGCCAACAGCTGATCCTTTGTTGTGCGGGATCTATTCCTTCCGATAGGCAGCCTCCAGATATCATTTGATCTACAAAAGATTTTGCATTAGCATAATTAAAGACAGCTAAGAGCAAGAAATGAACCCTACCTCAACAACAAAATATTTCAGAAGTAGACGAACCACTCAAATATTCTCCTCTTTATCTTTATCCCTTACATTATCACTATTGTCACCATTACTTGCAAAAAGCCATGACGAGCATTCTACAAGCCATGGCGTCAAGATCGAAGAATTAGCAAACTCCAGCAAAATGTGGAATGGCAACATGCTGCCTAATTATCCCGATGGGCAGCCCAAGATCAAAATCCTTCGGATCCAAGTGCCAAGCGGAATGACCTTACCCTGGCACTACCATCCTGTGATCAATGCAGCAGTGATTCTAGAAGGGACATTAGAACTCAAATTAAAAGATGGCAGTCAAAAGATTTACAGAAAAGGTGATGCTTTGATTGAAGTCGTCAACACGATTCATGCCGGGACAGCCTTAGGCAATGTAGATGTAGATCTAATTGTTTTTTATGCGGGAGAGAAGGCAATGCCCACAACAGTTCTCACCCATCCGCAGACCAGTCCGTAACAAGCAGCACTGGGTACTGGTCAGCAATCCTTGATAGAAATCTGCATCTGCACAGATAGAAACAATCACCGGTTAAAAACATAACAGTCCATGGAACTTAGGGATGGAATGGCATCACCGAACAGGAACACCCCTTATTCATCACACTCCTGCTCATCAGCTTTCAAGTGTTCAAGCAAATGTGAATACCAATTACCATAGGCAATGGCATCCTCCTTTGCAACTTCATTGGCTTCTATTGCCGCAAGTAATCGATATGCAGCGGCCCGTTGTTTTTGATCCACTTTCGCTTACCCCCTAATCATGGAGAGAAAACGAAGCGAAGTAGGTGCTGTCATCTCAGACACAAAATTCGCGAAACAGATCTCCATCTGGCAATCATTGGGTTCACAGTTAAAGGGAACAGACATCAACGCAATGAGCTCTCTTCGCTCTTTCTTCACAACAAAGAATGGCAATTCAGACATCAAAGACAAAAATTTAGCCGTACAATTATTATCGCCCAAGACCCTCCAAAAAGGCTCCCCCAAACGGGTGACAACAAACACCATTTGACTCACCCATTCAGGGGAGAAAGAACCATTGCGGCATCAAAACAACCCTGGTTAGAGCTTAGAGCTGACACCTAGAATTCAATCAACCATTAAAATTAAATTCCACAAACAACATCAAAGACAGGCAATGAAGACCGCTAAACTTGACACAAGTAAAGACGCATTCAGCTGAAATGGGAGAGGAACATTGAAAATCAGTCAACGAATGCAAGCCAAGGTCAGTGATCTGCTCGACAAAGTCAGACGAAGAATTGCCTACGTACCAGCCGTGGCTGATACAATTTCAGCCATGAAAGATCTTGGCATAGACCTGAAAGAGGAGAACAACAACAACACATGAGCTTCTGTAGGGGCAAAGCATCTGGATAAACGCTTCAATCTTGGTCTTGCCATCCTCATTCCTAGTGTTCAGCAGTCAACCTCAAGCTCTCCAAAAACCCCAGGCCCATGCAGTTCCTTGAGAAACCAACTATCACAACCACCGTGTCCTGTTTGACCAAGGGGCTTTTCGATCTTTAGGAATCCCCAAGTCCGATAAAGCCGTTGAGCCGCCACCATTGCTGAAAGAGTTTCGAGATAAATCCAGCGATAATTCAACACGCGAGCTTGTTCCAACAGGTTCGCCATAAGCCGGCAACCAACACCCTTCCCCCGTGCTGAAGGAGCTAAGTACATTTTCTGCAATTCGCAAGTAGCTTCCACACCACTTAAAGGGCCAATTCCAGCTCCTCCGAGAATATTCCCACCCTCTACTGCCACGTAATAAATCCATCCAGAGGCGGCGTAGGTCTTGCTCATGGCATCAAGCTCCGGATCTTGCCAAGCAAAACCGGGGCGATCAGCACCAAATTCAACAAGTGCGGCCCGAATCACTCCGGACAAGGCCGTTTCATCCAAATGATGTATCGGCCGAAGCTCTATATCTTGCCCTTCACTCAAAAGGATGACCTCCAAAACGCGTGACCTCCAAGAGGTTCATCAGGACAACCTCAATGAGCAAGCTCTGATGGAAGACAGCATCGCCAAAACAAACACTCATAGAAATCAATGACAAAACTATATGCAAAACAGCCAAAGCCCGAGGGAATCAATCATGGATCCCATGCATTCAGTAGTTTTAGTATGACAAGTGCTTCCACAGCAACAAAAGCTGGAGCACTAGACCCCAAATGCCTTTCATGCTAGATTCTTGAAACATATAATCAACATGCTGGATATTTTACCTGGATATTATGTTGTTTTCTTGGCTCTGGGGCTGGCAGCAGTTCTAGTGGTCTTTTTCTATTCTTTTACACGAAATTCCAAGTACGAAGTGCAGCAGCGAGCCAAAAAAATTCAGCAAAAGAGGCAAGAAGAGAATCAAATCAAATCAGACACTGAATGATCTCCAAGGGATGAGTGGGCCAGAACACCAATTGCCGCTCAGAACGAAAGCAGCCGTTCCATTCCTGGTCTTGGTTGCCTGTGCTCCGCCCTTCCCTGAGAAGAACGCTTTACTCGGTCTGCGTTTGACCTGAGCCGGGCCAGGCAATAATGCCATCCCACTATTCAAGCGAGAACAAAATCCGAGCCATTCCTAATCTCATCGGTTTTGGTTCTGATAGCAACGCGCCACACTTGCTGTATCGAGATCGGAGGAGCCATAACGGCCGATACTCCATCTGCACCGAAACAGGTGCCCTAAGGAGTTCAACCACTCACCACTTAGGAACCAGGCCCCAGGCGCCACACGCCAGACGCTTCGCACTCCTCTTTCAGTTCACTGTTGTCGTTTCGAGGTTCACGCTTCTCCGATACACATTCACTGAAGATTGGTTCGCGATATGCACAAACGAGCGAGCTAGGCCGTCTCTTCCATCCGGGAGGGGCGACCTCTCAAATTTCGTAATTCCAATCGAATTCATAGACTAATATTTGGGTGTTTTCTTGTTAATTAGGCATCAGCTTCAAACCAAAAGCAACAAAAGACAAGGCGAGCTTTCATGAACAAGCAAGCAACATACTGATCAGCAATAGATATAAACTGATCCGCAACCCTAGGCATGTTGACATGCTAGACAGAGTCGCAAAGCTCAGTCAATACAGACCCCTAAAATCAAAACCCTCTCTAAAGCTGTCAAAGCAATAGGTAAAATAGAACCAACGAATAGGATCAAGCAGAAGCTCTACACTGCATCATCACCTCACTTCCTTTCACTTTGTGAATACAAACAATAAACCCCTGCGCGTGCAAAGCGTTTATTTTCTTCCCGTCAGCTCATCCCAGCTAACCTCAGTCGCAACATCTTCAAACTCTTGACTCAATCGATGGCGAGGAATCTGAGGACAATCAGAGAGGGAAGACTTCTCAATCGCCTTAGAATGGCTTAATACGATCCCACTTAGAGGCACCTGTTTTGCATCAATAGAATCAAACTTATCGCTATATTTACCGGGAGCCATAAATCCAGCCTCAAAAAAGTGTAGGACAACTAGTGGGTATTGGATTATTGAGCCTGCTCAATTCCATCGCGATAGTCATCTAACAGTAAGGACACTCCATTAAAGTAAGCACACAGTTCACCACGCAACTGTGCATAATAGCTCAAAGCCTCGTTACTGTAGGCCTTACTCATTTCCTTCAAAAGGTTGTCAGTAATTCTATCCAATGCCTGATGGGCGACAGCAAGGTCTACATGGATCAGGTCCCTCCTTTCATTCGAAGAGATTGGATCATTACTACCAGAAGAACAGCGAGAATTAGCCTCTAACAACTGCTGTCGAAATGCTTCAATTTCGCTCATCGGATCATGAACCCGTTGCTTCAAAAAAATATGACATCGGTTTCTACCATCCTGGTTAATTCAGATACATAACAAGGTGTTAGAGAACACGCATCATAAAATATCCGAGGCCCATAGCTGCCAGTCCAGAGCATCCGGCCAAGACTGGGCTGGCCATGCCTTATTTCGTAGATCAAACCAGACTGAATCGGACCCATTCACCGAACATTGAATCAACAATGCCAAAGGGGGCAACCACAATATTTTCCTCTAAAGGCCCTGTTTCAAACGGTTCATTGCTCTATTAAGGAGTGACAACCTCTCTCCTGAAGGCAGTTTTCGCTTTTCAGGCGAGAGGCATAAGAGCCACTCCACCACACAAATCAACTCCCAAAAAGCAGAGCACAATTTGCATCAATAGCTACAAATTCGCCAAAGGTCAAAATACTCATCACAGAGATTTAGCATCAGGCTTAACCAAAAACGATCATCCGGGTAACAACCAATACGCCCCCTTATGACGATCACGGGGCATGGTGAATGGACAACAGTATTAGCTCTATGGAATTATTCGTTGGCATCTGCATCATCCCATTCCTGAGCGCTCTATTTATTCAAGCCGGTCAAGATGAAAACTCTGAAGATCATGATTTCCTCTAAATAATGCCGTTAAAAACTTTTTTCAAGCTGGTTTTCATAATACATTTTAATCCAACTTGACCCCGCAAAAGGGGGATGCCGTCTAAGCGACTCGAAAACATTTACTCTTTGATTGATCAGGTTGGTTCTGCCATTCCCCAACCACCGCCACCGGGCGTTGCAATCCAAAATCGATCACCCGTTTCCACCCTCTGCTCGAAACAGCCTGGTTGTTCTTGCCAAGGGCCGCCACCTTCACTTATCCAAGTCATCCCCAGAGCACCTGGCTGCCCACCAGCCAAACCAAATGGCGCCACACGGCGAGACCCAGACAGCAAAGCCACCGTCATCGGAGCAAGAAAACGAATCTGACGCTCAAGTCCATCACCACCTGACCAGCAACCTTTCCCCCCACTACCCCGACGTAGCTCAAAGCGTTCCAAACGCACAGGGAATCGTTGCTCGAGGATTTCCGGATCCGTGAGTCTGGAGTTGGTCATGTGGGTTTGTACGCCGGATGAACCGTGAAATCCCGGACCTGCCCCACCACCCCCAGAAATCGTCTCGTAATACTGAGATCGTTCATCCCCAAACGTGAGGTTGTTCATCGTTCCCTGCGCCGCGGCCATCACACCCATCGCTGCGAATAACAGGTTGCAGAGCGCCTGAGAAGTCTCCACATTGCCTGCCACCACTGCCGCTGGGGGGAGGGGATTCAACAGTGAACCCTGCGGAACCACCAAAGTAAGCGGCTCAAAGCAACCCGCATTGAGGGGTATTGCTTCATCCACCAAGCAGCGCAGGACATACAACACAGCTGCTTTGGTGACCGCTAGCGGAGCATGAAAGTTGTGGTCTCCTTGGGGGCTCGTCCCAGTGAAATCAAGGCAAGCCGTTCGCGCTGTGTGGTCCACATGCAAAGCAAGCTGCAAACGGCCGCCATGGTCTAACTCCACAGTGAACTGCTGATCCGCCAAACGACTGATCACACGACGCACCGTTTCCGCCGCATGGGTTTGAACAAAGCGCATATAACGACTGACGCGCCCAGGTCCCTCTCGCTGCATCAACTGTTCAAGATGCTCTACGCCGAGGCGGTTGGCTGCCACCTGAGCCTGCAAATCCGCCCAAAGCACATCAGGAGAGCGCGGCGACTGCCGCTCTGCCTTCAAAATCGCGTTCCAGCCATCCACATCCAAGACGCCACCACGCAGGAGTGACCAGTTGCGGAGCCGTAGGCCTTCCTCTCCGATCTCACGACTGAAAGGAGGCATGGACCCAGGCGTGAGGCCACCGACATCAGCGTGATGTCCGCGACAAGCAACGTAGTAACTCGGCCGTTCCCCCTCTCCGAAGACAGGGGTCATCACCGTGATGTCTGGGAGATGGGTGCCCCCGTGATAGGGGTCATTACTCAGCACTGTTTCGCCCGGTTCCAAAGGCGGGCGTTCACCGCGTTGGATCTGGTGCAGCAGGTCCACCACCGCCTCACCCATAGAGCCCAAATGCACAGGGATATGGGGAGCATTGGCAACCAATGCCCCGTGGTGATCAAACAGCGCACAGGAAAAGTCCAGCCGCTCGCGAATATTCACTGAACGACTCGTCTGCCGAAGTCGCTCCCCCATCTGCTCAGCAATCACCATGAAACGGTGATGAAACAGGCTTAGGTCCACCGGATCTGGAACATCAACAACCTGATCCCGAGATGACCTTTGGACCGGCAGCTCAGCAGCAGTGAGTAGCAAGCTTCCTGCGGAGTCGCAGTGGGCCGACCAGCCAGGCTCCAGCACGGTGCAGCCCGTGGGGTCAAGGATCAAGGCTGGGCCTTGCAAGGACTCTTGCAACACAGCATCGCAACGCTGCACCACCGGAACTTGTCGCCAACCAATCCCAGCCCAGTGAATGGTGGCTGTTGTGCTGAAAGATTCAGACACCGACTGTGGCGCTGATGCCATGAGGGTGTCGTTATGAACGCGTGCTGGTGCCGTAAAAACCTCAACCTCCAATCGCTCCAGAATCAAGGCTGTAGTGCGGGGAGGCTTGTAGCCAAAGCGCTGCCGGTGGGCTTGATCGAAATCACCTTCCAACCTTGAAAGTTGCAAAGTGGAGGTGAGATCGGTGATCGGGATCAGCAATCCCTGTTCGGAGGCAGCATCGCGAAGTTCAAGCCGAATGCGGTGCTCAAATTGGGACGCATGGCCTGCCCCAGCGGCCTGCAGCTTCTCCTCTGCAAAGGCCAACTCCTGGCGAATCCTTCCAGGAATGGAAGCCAACACTTCTTCTCTGAGAGCACGGCGAACAACGACCTGACGCCATTCCCGCAGGCGTGCCTGACCCAGGCCAAAAGCCGACAACACGCCAGCGAGTGGATGGATCAACACTTGACTGAGCCCAAGCACTCCCGCAACTCGGCACGCCAATTGGCCAGCAGCTCCGCCATAGGCCACCAGCGTCCCAGCACGGATGTCGTGACCACGAAGCAACGACACCTGCTGTATGGCACCCGCCATCATTTCCACGGCGAGGTCAAGAGCGCCCTCCGCAAGCGACTCAGGATCACGTCCCAACCGGCAAGCAAGCTCCCCAAAGCGCTGCCGGACCACCTCAAGATCCGGACGCAAATCCGCAGCTGGCCCAAACACGGGGGGAAAGGCCTCCACCTGTAATCGACCGAGAAAAAGATGGGCGTCGGTGATCGTTAAGGGGCCGCCACAGCGATAGCAAGCTGGTCCTGGGCTAGCACCTGCAGAGCGAGGGCCAACCTGTAAACGATCGCCATCACCCCGAATAATCGAGCCCCCACCTGCGGCGACGGTATGGATCGGCAGTCGTGCAGCAGACAACTCGAGGCCTGCAATTTTGGTCTCAGCGCTGCGCTCCCAGTCCTTGTCAGAGGCACCTGCTGGCAAACAGAACACATCGGTGCTGGTGCCACCCATGTCGACCCCCACGAGCGGCTGATCTGCCAGACCAGCCGCCTCTGCTGCTGCAACGGCACCGACCATTCCTCCAGCAGGCCCGGAGAGAATGGTGTCCTTCGCCAACAGTTGTTCAAGACCTTGCAAGGCGCCACTCGAGGTCATCACCCGCAGTCGTACCTTCCCTCCAAGTGACTGCATCACTTGCTGGAGATAGCGAAAGAGCAGCTCTTCCACCGCCGCCTCAACAACGGTGGTCTGAGACCGGGGGACCAAGCGCGGCAGTGGGCTTACCTGGTGGGAGCAAACCACCGTGGTGAACCCCATCGTTTGCGCCAACTGAGCCAGTTGCCTCTCATGGCACGGCTCTCGCCACGCATGCATCAGGGCAATGGCGCAGGCGTTGATACCAGCACTCCGATGAGCGCGCAGCGTTGCCTCCAGCTCTTCATCGACGCAAAGAGGTTCCACCTCCTCCCCATCGGCATTCAATCGCCCCCCGGATTCAACAACGGCCACAGCCAACGACGTCGGAGCAGGAATCTCCAGCGCGAACAGATCAGGGCGATGCTGATCACCAATCAACAACAAATCCGCCAGACCCTTGTTGGTGATCAACAGAACAGGCTCCCCTGCCCCCTCAAGCAGGGCATTGGTCGCGACTGTTGTCCCCAATCGCACCTCCTGGATCAAACCTGGCGGGATTGGGGCCGCCGCAGGCAAACCCATCACCTCACGGATGGCACAAACCGCGGGATCACCACGATTGATCGTTGGCTCTGAGAGCACTTTGCGAACCACAAGCTCACCACTGGGGGCGCGACCCACCAGATCCGTGAATGTTCCGCCACGGTCAACCCAAAATTGCCACGACCCTTCAGAGCCTAGTGATTCCAAGGGGTTTTAGCGATGTGTAGTCCGAGAATCGGCATGTATTAGGAGCAGGCGTTTGCAGTGAAATCACTGGTAAGCCACAGCTAGCAGATCCATCAGTCGCAGCCCTCAGCCCATCAAACAGAAGACTTGCCTCTTCAAATTCCGAAATCGATGTATTGGAGGCTCAAATCGACGGAAACACCTGAATCAATATCGATTATTTCCAGAGAGAACAGATCAAGAATGCCTAGGCACAGAGCAACAGTGGAAGCACCTACGCAAACAAGGTTGATCACAAACGACACCTGTATGGGGCGATGGTGTTGAGCCATAAAAAAGAACGGGCGTCTTCACAACCGACCGTTCAAAGCAGGACGCTTCCCAACATCCTGGCCCTAACCAATACAAGCGTGTGACTGTGTCGGTGTCCGTAGAGATACATACTCATCTCCGTTTAAGGACATAAAAAACCCCGTAAGGCAGATGCCTTGCGGAGTGGGTGATGGGGAAATTGGATTTTATTAAACCTTGTGAGTTTTATTACCACTTACTCATCAAATACTCAGCAAAGCAACTCTGGAAACACCTAAGCAAGCAGGGATATGGAAGCAGGCGGAACCTGTATGGGGAGATGCTGTTGCCCCATAAAAAACAGAGGGGTTTAATCCTCTGTCTTGGTGTGTGTGAGGTTGAGCCACTCTTCCCAGCAATGGCTCCCTTTGAAGATGGCTCGGGTGAATGTTCGATGTCCTTGAAACTCCAGTTAGCCGCAAGACCTCAAAGCCTCAACGACTGTTCGAAGGACATAAAAATGGGAGGGTGCTTACTCCTCCCACAATGACTGCTTTCGACTTCTCAACGATGTCCCGTGAGGACGCAAAAGGTGTGACCCATCCGTATCTCTCGTGTGACTGAATGCTCCTGTGGTCTAGCGGTAGCAGTGCCAACCATTGCATCAGCCTGCCGTGCAGCAAAAAACACAGAAGTGTTTCCACTTCAAGCGATCACATGCAAGACCCATGAACGGACTATTGATTAACTTAGCAATTCAAAAATCTAGTTACAGAACATGCAGAAACCTCTAACAACCCATTTGCTTCGAATGTTCAGCAACCCCAATCCCTCTCCCTGACTGTGATCTTGAGATTTGACTTATAGAGCAGAGAGCGCAAGCCCTTCAGGTCTTCTCTTCTTCCGAAGACCATGCGACCAACGAAATCAGGAGAGGAATGAGAAGCAATGTCTTTTTCATTATTTATTTTGTATAGGGCTCACAGAACTCATCAATTTCAAAAACTTGTTCCGGCAAGTCTTGTTTCCCCAACTTTTCAATTGCTTCCGCAGTTGTCAATTGTCCGGAATTTTTAAGAGCACAGGTGGTCTTAATTCTCTGCTCCTCATCCTCCAAAGAACAGGAGAACATGAGTAAGAATAGTGACAGTGTTTGAAGCAGTTGAAACGTTTTCATTGGTAATCGTTTTGGGTGCACGCCCCCCCCTCAACCCATGCTGCATCGTCCACCCACAACCAAAGTTTTGGGTGACGCCGTAGCCAGCTGGCAGGCACCTCTGGATCACCATCAAGATCCAAAGCCTTGCGCAGGATCCCCGCCTTAGGAGCACCGGTCACGATCAAGTGAAGTTCCTTTGCCGCGAGGATCTCGTGGAGGCCCAGGGTGATCGCTTCCTCCGGAACCAACGCTGGACTGCCCTGGAACGAAGAGGCATTTTGCGATCGCGTAGCGGGGCTGAGTCTGACCACACGACAGCGCTCATCTGGACCACATGGGGGCTCGTTAAATCCCACATGTCCATTGCTGCCCAAGCCCAACAGCTGCGAGCCAATCCCCCCAGCAATGTGGATCTCGGCCGCAAAGCGATCAGCGGCCGCGTGAGGATCGGCAGCAGCTCCATCTGGTAACAACACTTGGGCAGGATTAAGCCCTAGGGGCCGCACTAGGTGATGCCCCATAAAGGAAGAGAAAGAGCTGGGATGCTCCGGTGCCAAACCCACATATTCATCAAGATTGAAACTGAGCCAGCGCTGACGCAAACGCGTCAGACGACCCGTAGGCCAGTTGCTTAAACGCGAAACCAATGCGGCGTAAAGCGGCTCCATGGTGCGTCCCGTCGCCAAACCCAGGGGCCGAAACGCCTGGTGCTCAAGAGAGTCCTGCAGGCCTTGCTCAAGCTGATCAACCACAGCCTCCATGAGCTGCAGCGGATTGCGCCTGCGCACGATGGTGATCGTGTCTGAAATCTTGAGCACGATGAACTGCCACTGACGTCAACCCCACCAGGCTGACTCTGAACGGAGCCGAAGCGCCACAGCTGGGTCATCACTAGAGCGGTAGGGGCGAATTTCTGCACCGCGGTAGTAGTGCAAAAGAATCTGACGAAAATCAGCACCTTGAAGCGCCAGACCATGGGCTCCCCACTGACTCATCCCAACCCCATGGCCAAAGCCTTGACCACGAGCTTCGAGAACCATCTCACCCACCCTGAAGCCAGGACGTGGCTGATTAAAAGCTGACTGGTTGAGAGGGGGGAGAGGGGGAGGTGGCAGGAGAGACGCCAGTCGACCGGAGGGCCTGGCTGGGGTGGCAAGACCACTTGCAGAGTCTTGCCAGAGACCGATCAAAGGTGGGGCTGCCTGCGTTGATGCTTGAGGAACTGATTGGCGGGCTCTCTGAGCAGATGTGGCTGAAGACGCACTGGAGCCATTGATGAGCTCGAATTGAACCATCGTGCTTTTGAGGCCGAGACGCTTGCGCAGCTCTCTCCCCGTCAATACCAAAGAACCACGGGGGCCTTGCACACGCGCCGTACGCACCCGACCGGTTGAGCTTGTCTTGAGCACCTGCAAGCTCTTGACGCCTCCGGTTTCACGGAAGAGGCCACGCAGCTCATCATCATTAAAACGTTTGTTCCAGCGATGCACGGGACTGTGCTGATCGTGATCCGCAACGCTGACCAGGTAGGGAAGTTGATTGCGCCAAACCTCACCACTGGGTTCCGTTGCACCACCTGAGCTGCTGTGAAACACAGCATTGATCAGCCTGCCAGCATGTACTAAGACCAAAGAGCGCGTACTTTCTACCGCTTCGATCGTGCTGGGGGTTTCGGATTCAACCCCGCGGTACACCTGGCTGGACACAGTGGCCTTCACATCGAAGTCTCCAGCCTTCCCACGCTGTCTGAGGGCATAAGTGCGCGCCGCGACCGCCTGAGCTTGCAAGGCTGGTAAGGGCCACTTGTGGGGCATTTCGCTCCCCACAACACTCGCCAAATAGGTTTCGATACCGAGGTGATTCACCACCTGGACCTGGCCGGCACGCACCAAAAATTGCAACCTGCCCCGATAGCGGCGGGAACCCAGCCAAACCCCCCGTGGATCGTTGCTGTTCACCTCAATCGCCGAACGAGCTGAGAGCTGGAGATCCGAACCGTTGCTCGTTTGACCGCTGATCAAGAGGCGCCCCGCTCTCAGGCTCACGTCCATGGAGCGCATGCGCTGATCGCCGCGGCCAAGACCACGGACCAGGAATGGCTGCTCTCCATCAGCTCTTAAACGCACCAACGGAGCTTGTGACAGGAGCACTCGCATCGAGGGCTCCTGTGCAGCCTGCACAGCCCTCTGGTCAAAGCCAACCGCCATGACAGCCATCGGCATGGTCAGGGCGGCAGTCAGGACGGAACAGAGCGCTGACGGACGGGAGACCACTGCAAGCTGAAACCAGGGAGCTCAGTGTGACCTGACGATTCGAAAGCGGCCAGGTCCACATGGCAGATTTGATGGCTTAGCGCGTTGAGACGTGCAGGTCACCTTTCTTGGAACCAGTTCAGGCGTGCCCACCCGTGGTCGCAATGTCTCGTCTGTGGCGCTGCGTTTGCCGCAGAGATCGGAACTGTGGTTGTTCGATTGCGGGGAGGGAACCCAACATCAATTTTTACGCTGCGACTTGCGCCTGTCCCAACTGAGGAGGGTGTTCATCACCCATATGCATGGTGACCATGTCTTTGGCCTCCCAGGGCTGTTGGCAAGTTTGGGGCTTGGCAGCACAAGCAACGGTGTAGACCTCTACGGCCCTGACCCCTTGGATGCCTATCTCCAAGGGGTTCTGCGCACGAGTTCCACTCGCATCGGCTACCCGCTTGCAATCCATCGTGTGCGTGAAGCAGCTGAACAGAACACCGTTGTGTTTGAAGACGACGATCTGATCGTGACCGCGGCCCCTCTCAACCATCGCGTTCCGGCCTACGCCTATCGAGCCGAACAAAAACCAAAAGCAGGTCGCTTTGATATCGACAAGGCGCGAGAGCTAGAGATCCCTCCGGGGCCTGTCTACGCAGCTCTGAAGCGCGGCGAATCGGTCACGCTGGACGACGGTCGAACCATTGATGGCAGGACCTTATGCGGGCCAGAACAACCTGGTGTAAGCGTTGTGTATTGCACCGACACCGTCTTCTGCGAAGCAGCTGTGCAGTTGGCTCAGGGTGCCGACCTCCTGATCCATGAATCGACCTTCTCCCATGCTGAAGCCGACATGGCTTTCAAGAGGCAACATTCCACAAGCACCATGGCGGCCCAGACCGCTGCGGAAGCCGGTGTTAAGCAGCTAGCACTGACCCATCTCAGCCCTCGCTATGCCCCTGGAAACGCAGTCACAGCCGACGATTTAGTCGCCGAGGCCCGTGCCATTTTCCCGAACACAATTTTGGCCAAGGATTTCCTCAATGTGGTCGTTAATCCCTCGTAATGAGGGACGCGCGCTGCAACAGTTCGTGATCACTAGACCCTCTAGTGCCTCATCCGCATCCCACCCCGTGATACAAGGACTTGGTGCGCTGTCTACGTCAGTCTCTGACATCTTTCATGGCCTCTTTTTTCTCCACATTGCGTCGATCATTGAATCGACTGCTGATCGCCCTGCCAGTGCTGCTTGGACTGTTGATCAGTACCCCCGCCCAGGCCGCCCAGTGGGATGCCGAGATCCTCACGGTGCCAGCTGACGGCGATGGCGCCCTGGTCACCTTCAGTGAGCAGGAAATCAAGACAGGTCGGAAGGTGTTCAACGTCAGCTGCGGCACCTGCCACGCCGGCGGTATCACCAAAACCAACCAGAATGTTGGCCTGGATACGGAAACGCTTGCACTGGCCACTCCAGCCCGTGACAACGTTGCGTCTCTCGTGGATTACCTGCAAGACCCCACGTCGTATGACGGTGAGTACAGCATCGCCGATTTGCATCCCAGCATGCGCAGCCGCGATCTCTATCCCGCCATGCGCGATCTCACCGACGAGGATCTTCGCCTGATGTCTGGATACATCCTTGTGGCTCCGAAAGTCTTGGGTGTGGAATGGGGCGGCGGAAAAATTTACTTCTAAATCTTTTGATTAGATAATTACCCCACACAAATAATCGGCCGAAGGCCTCAGGCTTGCCTGAGGCCTTTTATTTATGCGTCGATCACGCATGCCATCCAGCGACAAAAGCATCCCGAACCTTGAGCCGAATACCTCCAAAAACGAGAAGCCGATAAACACATATCAACCCACTTTAAACAAAATGTTACTACCTTGCGAAACAAAAATTTTAATCAGACTGCCTAACGATACAAGCCATTCAAGATAAATTAATTCAAGCAAAAGAAATTTGGAGTCTTTTCAGCAATGCTGTCTTCCACCTCAGTCATCACAAGCTTTGGCGGTGAACGCGAAACGAAGCCTTCTATCTCATTCAAGAGCGGTCAGACTAAATCATCCAAGTCCGCAGCACTAAGCAATAGCGAATTCCAGCGAAGACAGTGCGAGGGAATGAAACTAGCGATCGGCCCTCGCCTGCACGATCAATGCGGGACCAAAGTCACTTTCGAGGAATTCCCAGACATCTCTCAGGAGTCACTAGAGAACGCGATAAGCGCTGCCTATCAACATGTCTATGGCAATGCACACGTCATGGACAACGAGAGATCCGCTTCTCTTGAAGCAGAATTAAAAGATGGACGCATTTCGATTCAAGGTTTCGTGCGTGGGCTCGCAAAATCCGATTTCTACAAGAAAAACTTTTACGACAAATGCTCACCAGAAAGAACGATTGAACTTGATCTCAAACATATTTTAGGCAGAACACCTCATGATCAGCGCGAGATCACAAAATACATTGAGATCCAAGCAGCGAACGGGCATCAGGCTGTGATTGATTCAATGGTGGACTCAGCCGAATATTCAGAGACTTTCGGACGGCATACAGTTCCTTACATGAGGTCTTGGCGTTCGCAAGCAGGATCAGCTCAATCAGCATTCAACAGAACGGCTGCGATTTGTCTTGGATACGCCTATAGCGACAAAGCGATCGGCATCAACTCAAAGTTGAGCCAAGGCTTAAAAACAGGAAAAGCAGAGAGCATTGCCTTCCCGCATGCATCAACACTGAATTTCTCAGGAGCAAACATGATCCTGAAGAGAGGAAAGCCAGCAGCGTGGATCAGAAAATCAGCAACTGTTCTAACAATCGCGGGCACAATCGAAATCACCCGCATCATCCTCACGATTGCCTATAACGCCTTTTCTTCTTAAGGAAGCCAATCAGAGGCACATATCCTGCATTTTTGCAAACAGGATACGTGCCTCTCTGGACAAGAAAACCTCTCAACCAGAGGGAGAAGAGATTTGCGGAATCCTTAGACCTGTTAAAATCATTGTTTATCACAGTGCATAACTTCCTGCTCAGTTCCTTTCGGTACGCCTACAAGGCCTGAGAGAAATTATGCTTTTCCAAACTTTAATTCCATGGCAAAAGGCTATTGGGTTGTGACTGGCACTATTCACACCCCCTTGGGAATGGTTCCCTTCATCAACAAGTTCAACGCTTGGCTACCAACAGTGGGCGCACGTTTACTCATTCGCGATCTTGAAACTGAGGTGCGGGAAGGGACTCCCGGCTCAGTGAATATCATTGTTGAATTTGATTCAAAAGAGCAAGCAGTTACTGCATACGAATCAAAAGAATACCAGGAGTTAATCAATCTCAGGCTTCAGCATTCAGACATCAACCTCACTATCACAGAAGAACTAACAAACTAAGACAGCAATCAGAAACAATCAGCCAACAAATGCCGCCTGCTTGGATTACCCTAAAAAAGAAAATTAGCTTTTCACAAGGGCTAGGATTAAGGCATTCAGAGCCATGTCGAACGAGCTTGTTGAAGCAAAGGATATCCCTAGCAATCAACCCTACACTCCAAAAAGTATATTACATCAGCCAATAACAAAAATATTTTAACGACAAATTCGCTTCAAAAGCACAACAACGATCAAGCCCATCTCTCTTCATAACATCTATCCAAAAAATGAAGCCTGCCTAGCAGAGTCATTTCAACCCCTTCCTTCAACAAAAGGCTCCGGGGGTGAGTCATTCAAATCGACCATTGATTTTGGCAAACGGCTATACCACCACTCCTGCAACTCAGGTGTTAAGCGCATCGAGAAGAGAGTTAGGAGCGTAGCCGTAGGGCGAGAGCCGGGCTGGAGCAACTCAACGGAATATGAGGGGCAGCGCCTCGAGGCCAGATCTGGCACAAACCTGCGCCCCACCCGGCGCCAACTCGGCTCTTTGCTGCGCCAAGCCAAGCGACAACAGGGCCAGGGCAGCTCCTCACGATCAAACAAACGACAACAGGGACCAATCACCCGAAAGCTGTACTGTCCGCCTGGACTGGCGTGCACCGATCCATGCTCCAGCAGTGCCTGAACATCAGAACGCAGTGCAGGAACAGGTGTCACAGAATGACCAAAGCCAAGAGCCGTACTCACATTAAAAAGCCACCCGCAAGGGTGGCGAAAGGATCGGCCGAGGGCGACCTCAACTCAAAGCCAAAGGGCTCAATAGAGCTCTTCTTCAGCGTGAGTCTTGATGGTGCAATCAGAGGTTGGATAGGCCACGCAGGTCAGAACGAAACCAGCTTCAATCTGATCGTCGTCCAGGAAGCTCTGGTCGGACTGATCAACAGTACCGGCAGTGATTTTGCCTGCGCATGTGGAACAAGCGCCTGCACGGCAGGAGTAGGGAAGATCGATACCTTGCTCTTCAGCAGCATCAAGGATGTACTGATCGTCAGGAACTTCGATGGTCTTGTTGAGGCCTTCGCTCTCGCTGACCAGGGTGACCTTATAAGAAGCCATGGATGGATGTAATGCGCAGAGATCGAATCGATCTGAATCTGCTGGACCAAACCTTTCTATATCGGACAGACGCCTTGGTACGGGATTCATCAGGGTTTTCCATTCAAGCCCAATGAAAGACG
>NZ_JAKUHK010000011.1:0-16921 GCF_023630655.1 Synechococcus sp. MU1655
ACATCTCCGGTGTGCAACTTAAAAACCCGATGGCTGATCAGGAGTTCGTCATTGGAGAGCCCTCGATCCTCCCTTCCAAACACCAGGGCCGAGCGCAGGCCTTGCGTCCTGGCCGATTGAATCCAGGGCGCGATCTCCTCGGGTGATTGCAGGGGGATCTCGCCGTGATCGATCCGCCCGCAGCTGGCTACCACCTGATGACAATCCGCGACGGCCTCGATCAACGAGGGAAAAATCGCGGCGTCTTGAAGAACGGCATCACCGTGGACGGCCATGCGCACAGCCTCTGGATCACCTGGATCACAACGGGGTGCCACCAGCCTGAGATCTTGAATGTTGTAGTTGGCACACAATCGGGCCACGCTGCCCACATTGAGAGGTCCCGCTGGCTCGACCAGCACCACAGCCAATGTCAAGAGAGTGTTTTGAGATAGGCGAGCAGGTCAGCCATGTTTTGAGGCTCGATTTCAAAGCGGGGCATGGGTGGTGTTTCACCACTCACCACCTGGTGAATGATCTGCATGTCCTTACGCCGATCACTGACGCCTTTCAAGCTCGGTCCAACCAGTCCCTGGGCTGCGATGCCATGACATCCGGCGCAATTGATGCGGAACATCTGACCGCCGTGCTGCTCCGATCCTTCCAGGGCAAGAGTTGCTTTGGTGTATGGATCTTGTCGCGTGTTGCCCAGCATCCAGACCAACAACACGATGCAAGCCATTGCCGCGAGAACGGTAAGGGCCGCGATGAGCCCTCGACTCCGCTCTGGGATTGCTGCAGCAGTTGATGACGGTGCCGTCACAGAAGAGACCAGATTATGAAACAATTGTGCTTGATCTTTTCATTGCGCGCGACGGCATGATCGAACCCCTTCTTTGCGGCATTGTGTTGGGTTTGATCCCGATCACCCTGATGGGGTTGTTTGTTGCCGCTTGGAATCAGTACCGCCGGGGTAGTGCTCTGGGGGGCTGAGTAGCAACAGGGCGCTTGTTCCATACCGGCGTTGATCCATCACCCGCCAGGGCGCCGGTGGGGTCAATTGTTGATGGCGGGCGTGTTCACAAATCACCAATCCCTGGCTGCTCACCCAGTTGCCCTCAAGCAATGCAAGCAAGGTTGGTTCATAAAGGTCTGATCCATAGGGAGGATCGAAATAGACAACATCGAAGGCGGTTAGGGCGCTTGGACGGCCCGTTTTAAGCCAGCTCACCAGATCTCGACGGATCACTTCAATGGCAGGAGAGGGTGATCGCCCTCCCGCGATCATCACGAGATTGTCTCGGCAGATGGATGCTGTTTTGGGATCCTTCTCCACGGCCCAAACCCTGCTCACGCCGCGTTCGATCGCTTCGCACCCCATGACGCCGCTGCCGCTACAAAGGTCGAGCCAGGAGGCATCCTGCAGCTCTGAGGCGAGCATGTTCATCACTGCTTCGCGGACACGGGCTGTGGTGGGTCTGGTGTTGGTTCCAACAGGACTGCGTAAGCGACGGCCTCCGCTGAGACGTAGCAGGCCGCTCACGGCATCAACGGAGCGCCCTGGTGCAGCCATTCCAGCCATCTCGACAGCAAATGCTGCCCTGTAAGGGCCGATTTCTCAGGGTGAAATTGACAGGCCCCCAGCCGTTTGCGCCAAACCGCAGCCGTGGCATGACCTGATCCGAATTCCACGCTTGCAGCTCGATCCTGAGTGTCCTCGGGCACAGCGGCAAATGAATGAACGAAATACATCCATTCAGCGCTGGACGGATCTGGAAGAAGGGGTGAGGGGCGATCGATCTGCAGCCTTCCCCAGCCCATGTGAGGGATGCGCTCTCCCTGCTCCTTGGGAAGCTGTTTGACACGTCCAGGGAGCAAGCCAAGACCCTTGCGTTGGCCTTCCTCGCTGGACTCAAACAACAGCTGTAAACCTAAGCAAATTCCAAGGAGTGGACGATCTGCTTTGTTCCAAGCAATCAATTTAGGAATCAGCCCTGTGGCTTCTAAGCGATCCATCGCTGGATCAAAGGCGCCCACCCCAGGAAGGATCAAGGCCTGACAGCCTTCTAAATCCCCAGGATGTTGCACAGCCTTGAGGGAACTCCCCAAGCGCTTAAAACAGGTTTGAACAGAAAAAAGATTCCCCATGCCGTAATCGATCAGTCCAATGGTCTGAACTGAACGAGACATGGGGATCAGTTGCAATGCGAATGGAGAAGACCAGCTACGGGTCAGAGATGCTTCGAAATCGTGCCGGAGAGCGTGGCTTTGGGAACTGCGCCTACGACGGTGTCAACCTTCTGACCGCCCTTGAACACCATCAACGTAGGGATGCTACGAATCCCGTACTGGCTAGCGACGTTCGGGTTCTCGTCGGTATTGAGCTTGAAGACTTTGATTTTGCCTTCGAATTCCTTGGAGATCTCGTCAACAATTGGAGCCACCATGCGGCAAGGGCCACACCAGGGAGCCCAGAAGTCAACTAAGACCGGAACGTCACTTTGAAGGACATCCTGTTCAAAGGATGCGTCGGTTACAGCGGTAGCGCTGGACATTCCATTTGTCGTCGTTACCAAGTGAATTTAGCAACCACTTCCCAAGTTTTCTCGGAATCTTTGGGGGCTCTACAGATCTGTGACGGTTTTGGGTCGAGCTGCGAGCCGTCAGGTGAAGACAGAAAGCCCGAACGCGTCGGGCCGGGGGGTGTGAGGAGTGTGTGGGCCGCAGCCCGCACATCCTGAGATTAATGCTTATTTCCCCATTCCTAATTGTTGGGCTTTTTGATACACCTTGCCTTCTGTGAGCAGTGATGGCGCCACCACCACTTCAACCTTCTGCATTTCCTTGATGGTGCGTGCTCCAAGAGTGCCCATCGATGTCTTCAGGCAACCGAGCAAGTTGTGGGTTCCATCATCAAGTTTGGCTGGACCTCGCAGGATGCGTTCGAGGCTGCCGGTGCTGCCAACGTTGATTCGAGTGCCCCGAGGTAGCACTGGGCTTGGAGTGGCCATCCCCCAGTGGAATCCACGGCCTGGTGCCTCTTCTGAGCGGGCGATGGGCGATCCAATCATCACGGCATCAGCACCACAGGCGATGCACTTGCAGATGTCACCACCGGTGACGATTCCTCCATCAGCCACGATCGGGACGTAGCGACCGCTTTCCTTTTCATAGTCAGAGCGTGCAGCGGCGCAATCGGCAACAGCGGTGGCTTGGGGAATGCCGACTCCGAGGACACCACGGGAGGTGCAAGCTGCACCAGGGCCAATCCCCACCATGACGCCTGCAGCACCAGCGCGCATGAGTTGCAGGGCGACTTCGTAGGTGACGCAATTGCCGATGACCACGGGCACACCCATGTCGCGGCAAAGCGTTTCCAAATTGAGGGTCTCTTGCCCTTCGGGACCGATGTGATCGGTGGAGACCACGGTGGCTTGGACAAAAAACAGATCGGCCCCCGCCTCTGCAATTGCCTTGCCAAAGCGCAAGGCCGCCACTGGGGTGCCGCTCACAGCCGCAATTCCGCCCTGAGATTTGATCGCTTCAATTCGCTTGCGAATCAGACTTTCCTGAACGGGTTGGCTGTAGATCTCTTGCATCAACGGCACAAATTCGTCCTTGCCGACGGATGTGATGCGATCCAAGGCCTCGGTGGGGTCCTCATAGCGGGTCTGAATTCCCTCCAGATTCAAGACGCCAAGAGCTCCGAGTTGGGAGAGATGTACCGCCATTCCCACGTCCACCACCCCGTCCATCGCGCTGGCGATGATCGGGATTTCTCGTTCAATTCCTCCCAGTGACCAGCTGGTGTTGGTGACCTCCGGATCAACCGTGCGACCCCCTGGCACCAAGGCGATCTCATCGATGCCATAGGCCCGGCGAACAACTTTGGAGCGTCCGAGCTGAATGTCCACCGCTAGTCGTACTAAAGATCAGCACAAACTACCAACTGGTCATGCATTGCGTGGCAGTGATCAGGGTCGAACCGAGCCCCTGAAGGCGGACCAAATGCTGCTCAGATTTGCAAGCAGAGCTTTTCTTTCTTCGCTGCGAATCAGTCGTGTCACGGAGAACCAAATCATCCAACCCAGGCCTACCAGTTCAAACAATCTTGGAGCGAGAGGGATGGTGCCAATCGCCGCTAAGACTCCGCTGTAAATCCTGATGAGCAGGGTCAACGCAATCAAGCCAACGACCAAAAACAGGGGCCTGCGGGAGCGTTGCCAGAGGTCAACAAGGTTGTTGTCATCCCACCACTGCCGGACTTTGGAGCTGAGTAGGTCCCATTCCCCACCCTCGCTGGAGTTGTCGTCGGTACTGGATGAGGTTGTGGCTGCAACCTGGATGCGCTCAGCGATCGCTTCGGATGCTGCTGGCTCGGCTTCTGCTGGCTCGGCTTTTGCTGGCGCGTCTTCTGTGGGCTCGGCGGCTGCGGGTGTTGAATGCGATGCGACGACAGGATCCTGAGTTGTCACAGGGTCTGGTGCTTTGTTTTCGGATTGAAGCGGGGTTGTTGCGTTAGCGACTACGGGATCGGTTGGTACTGGAGCGGCTGCTGCTTCGCCTGATTCGATCGGCTCGGTACTTTTGATCTCCATCGATGGACTGGAGTCAGAGGATGCCGGATTGATCGGATCGGTTTCCATGGCTTCAGCAGCACTTAGCGAGTTGCGCAAGCTTAAGGGCGTTGTCACGTGCTGTTTTGAAGACGCAGCAAAAGCTGACGTTTTGCATCTTCCTTCTCGCGATAAGCTGACTTAAGGCAAATAGGTCTTGTATGGCGGATCCAGTGGGACCCGGCAGCGGCGGTCCCGGCGAATCCGACGATCGGATCATCCAGACAGATTTGCGCAACGAGATGTCGCGCTCCTATCTGGAGTACGCGATGAGCGTGATCGTTGGGCGTGCGCTACCCGACGCTCGAGATGGTCTCAAACCTGTGCACCGGCGAATTTTGTACGCCATGTACGAGCTTGGGCTCACCAGCGATCGGCCCTACCGCAAGTGTGCCCGTGTGGTGGGTGAGGTGCTGGGTAAGTACCACCCTCACGGTGATACGGCCGTTTATGACGCGCTCGTGCGCATGGCCCAGGATTTCTCGATGTCCATGCCGCTTATCGATGGCCATGGAAATTTCGGCTCGGTCGACAACGATCCACCTGCTGCCATGAGGTACACGGAATCGCGGTTGCAGGCGCTCACCACCGACAGCCTTCTCGAAGATATCGAGGCTGAAACGGTTGACTTCGCCGACAATTTCGATGGCTCGCAGCAAGAACCCACCGTTCTGCCATCGCGGATTCCCCAGCTTCTTCTCAATGGATCAGCAGGGATTGCGGTGGGCATGGCCACCAATATTCCCCCGCACAACCTTGGAGAGCTGATTACGGGTTTGTTGGCCTTGATCCGAAACCCTGAGATCACGGATCAGGAGCTGATGGCTCTGATCCCTGGACCTGACTTCCCCACCGGCGGACAAATTCTGGGTCGCAGCGGAATTCGTGAGACCTACCTCACCGGGCGCGGCTCGGTGACGATGCGAGGGGTTGCTGGTATCGAAACGATCGAGGCGCCCGGTCGCCCGGATCGTGATGCGGTGGTGATCACGGCCCTGCCTTACCAAACGAATAAGGCGGCGATGATTGAACGCATCGCTGAGATGGTCAACGACAAGAAGCTGGAAGGTATTTCCGATATTCGCGATGAGAGTGATCGCGATGGCATGCGCGTTGTGGTGGAGCTGCGTCGCGATGCTTATCCGCAGGTGGTGCTGAACAATCTCTATAAACTCACCCCACTTCAGAGCAATTTCAGCGCCCACATGCTGGCGTTGGTCAACAGTGAGCCGATTTTGCTCACATTGCGCAAGATGCTCGAGGTGTTCCTCGACTTCAGAGTTGAGACGATTGAACGTCGTACGCGCTATTTGCTGCGGAAGGCTGAAGAGCGCGATCACATCCTCTTGGGCTTGCTCCTGGCCCTGGACCAACTCGATCCGATCATTGCCCTGATTCGTGCAGCACCCGATACGGCAACAGCGCGCACGCAGTTGCAGGAGCTCCATGGCCTGTCTGCTGTGCAAGCAGATGCCATCTTGCAGATGCAACTCCGGCGTCTGACTGCTTTAGAGGCTGACAAAATCCGCCTTGAGCATGAGGATTTGGTCACCAAGATCGCCGACTACAAGGACATTCTTGGCCGCAGGGAGCGGGTCTTCGGAATCATTGAAGATGAACTGGGGCAGCTGCGAGATCGCCACGCCGTTCCTCGCCGCACCGAGATCCTTGATCTTGCTGGTGGCCTGGAAGACATCGATCTGATCGCTAATGAGCGTTCTGTGGTGCTTCTTACCGAAACCGGATATCTCAAACGGATGCCGGTCAGTGAATTTGAAGCCACCAGTCGCGGCACCCGAGGCAAGGCCGGTACGCGCAGTCAAGGAGAAGAAGCGGTCAAGTTGTTCATTGGCTGCAACGACCACGACACCTTGTTGCTGTTCAGCGATCGGGGTGTGTCCTATGCCGTTCCTGCTTATCGCGTTCCCCAGTGCAGCAGGACTGCAAAGGGCACTCCGATTGTGCAGCTGTTGCCGATCCCTCGGGAAGAAGCGATTACGTCCTTGTTGGCCGTGTCGGAGTTCAACGATGACACCGACTTGTTGATGCTCACCACCGGTGGATACATCAAGCGCACCAGGCTTTCGGCCTTCAGCAACATCCGCTCCAACGGTTTGATTGCCATTGGTTTGGAAGAGGGTGATGCCCTCACATGGGTGCGGCTTGCTGTGCCAGGAGACAGCGTCTTGATTGGCTCACGGGCGGGAATGACGATTCACTTCCGGCTCAGTGATAACGAGTTGCGGCCCCTAGGCCGAACAGCTCGTGGTGTGCGCTCGATGAATTTGCGAGAGGGCGACAGCTTGGTAAGTATGGATGTACTGCCGGTGGAGTTGGCTGATCAAATCGCTGCCAGTGTCGATGAGGACGTCGAGGGAAGTGATGGCGGCGAAACCGCTGCAGCCGAGGGCCCTTGGGTCCTGGTGGCCTCGGCCTCCGGTTTAGGGAAACGGGTGCCGGTGACCCAGTTCCGTTTGCAGAAACGGGCTGGGATGGGGCTGCGCGCCATGAAGTTCCGCACCGATGCCGATGAGCTTGTGGGTTTGCGGGTGCTGGGAGCCGGAGAGGAGCTGCTGCTGGTGAGTGAAAAGGGAGTGATTGTGCGCACTGGCGCTGATGCCATTCCCCAGCAATCCCGCGCAGCTACTGGCGTTCGCTTGCAGCGGCTGGATAAGGGCGACCGTTTAGCCGATGTGGTGCTGGTTCCACCTGAGGCCGAAACGGATGACGACACCGAATCCGATTCCGCCGGTGACCCCAACAGCGATACCGCACCTGACGTTGTTGCTGAACAGGCACCCACTCCAGAAGAGTCGTCTGACCCATCAGCTGAGGGTTGACCTTGGCCGATTGTGCGGATGTTTTGGTGATTGGGGGCGGTCCTGCCGCCCTTTGCATCAGCTCAGAGCTACATCGGCGCGGGGTTTTGGTCGAGGGAATTGCACCGAATTCGGTGGAGGCACCTTGGCCGAACACCTATGGGATCTGGGCAAAGGAACTGGAGCTGTTGGGTCTCGAACATTTGCTCGAGCACCGCTGGAGCAACACGGTGAGTTTTTATGGCGCTGGTGGCTCGGACTCAGAAGATCAACCCACGCCCCATGGGATGGATTACGGGCTGTTTGATCGCCAAAAGCTTCAGGAGCATTGGCTGGGGTATTGCCAGGGCATGACCTGGCATCAAGACCGTGTTGAGCGCATCGAGTTGCAGGGTGCTGTCACCAGCGTGCATTGCGCATCGGGGTTGCAGCTTATGGCTCGGGTGGTGATCGATGCCTCAGGGCATCGCAGTTCCCATATTCGTCGGCCAGATCAGGGGCCAGTGGCTGGCCAGGCTGCCTATGGCGTGGTGGGTCGCTTCAGCAAGCCTCCGGTCGACCAAGGCCGCTTTGTGTTGATGGATTTTCGCTGTGATCACCTCACTGCGGAGCAACGCAACGAGCCCCCCACCTTCTTGTATGCGATGGATTTCGGTGACGGGGTGTTTTTTGTGGAGGAAACGTCGCTGGCCTTGGCACCGGCTGTCTCTGAGGCTGTGTTGAAGCAGCGATTAACACAACGTCTAGCCAACGCGGATGTGGAAATCACTGAGGTCATGGAGGTAGAGCATTGCTTGTTCCCGATGAATTTGCCGCTGCCGGATTTCAATCAACCGTTGGTTGCCTTCGGCGGCGCGGCGAGCATGGTGCATCCAGCCTCGGGCTACATGCTGGGGGCTTTGCTTCGTCGTGGACCTGGATTGGCGGATGCCCTGGCCGCGGCACTGAAGCAACAACCCAGGCTTGGTTCAGCAGAGTTGGCTCGTCTTGGTTGGCAGGCGCTGTGGCCTTGGGAATTGGTGCTTCGTCACCGCTTATTTCAGTTTGGGCTGGGCCGCTTGATGGGTTTCGATGAACAATTACTGCGCCGACACTTCACCAGTTTTTTTCAATTGCCCCAAGAGGAGTGGAGCGGTTTTCTCACCAACACGTTGCCCCTACCTCGCTTGATGGGTGTGATGCTGCGCCTCTTTGCGATTTCGCCTTGGGATGTTCGGAGAGGGTTGGTGCTTGGGGCGCCCGCGAAGTCGTCTTGATCTCTTGATGAGTTGTTGTTTAGCTGTTAATTGCCACGCGTTTCCAATCAGCAGGCTGAATCAAGGGGAACAGAGAATCTTCCGCCTCCACGTCACTTAGCCAAGCGTCGTTCATCCTGTCTCGGCCATCGATGCAGGCCATCAAGGTCCAGAACCGTTCCAGGTGCCGCTTGATGCGTTCTTTGGCTAAGTCGGTTGTGGTTCCCGCCCGAAGGATGAAGCTCCAGTCCGACGACTGTGCGAGCAGCAGTTCGCGGCCCGCTTGATCGAGCATGCGCATGCCGATTTCACTTCCCACCCCACGACTGCAGCGCTCTTTCATCGCTCGTCCAGCACGGCTCCACTCCGGAATGATCCAGGCGTTGCTTTCGTTGAGCCAATAATCGTGAAATCCCCCCTGTCCCCAGCTGGAAGGGGAGGGATCGCAGATTTGCAGGTTGGGTTGTTGGTCGAGCACGCCACGCAGGGTGGTGAACCTCACTTGCTGCTCCGGTCCTTGGCGGAAGAGCTCAGCCAGAAACGATGGACCCTCGAACCACCAATGTCCAAACAATTCAGCATCGAAGGGTGCCACCAACAACGGGGCGTTATCCATGCGCTCTTCAAGGGCTTCGAGTTGGAGGCGCCGCCCCTCCAGGTAATGCTTGGCATGGTCTGTTGTGCGGGCCTGAGCGAGCTCAGGTTCATAGGGCTGTTTGGCCTCAAGCGGAGCCCGTTGATCACTCACGCGATGCAGTTTGAGGCCGAGGGGGCGTTGGGTGGGTAAGCCAAAGGATTCGATCTGTTCTTGCGGCAGATCCCAGCCCAGATCGCGGTGGAATTCGCGGTAGGCGGGATCACCGGGGTAGCCATCGCGAGCAGACCAGACCGGCAGCGTTGCGTCACTGTCCCGCCCGAAAAAGGCCACACCGTTGCGGCTGCAGATCGGGGCGTAGACCCCATACCTCGGCCTTGGTTTGGCGTGGAGAAGTCCGTGGCCATCGAGCACCGCGTAGCGCAGTCCGGCATCGCGCATCCAGCGATCCAGCCCCTCGTAATAGGCGCATTCCGGCAGCCAGATCCCTAGAGGCTGTTCGCCGATCAGGCGTTGGTGCTCGCGGACTGCCGTGCGCAACTGGGCCCGCACCGCTTCTGGATGTTCTCGCAGCAGTGGCAAGTAGCCGTGGGTTGCCCCGCAGGTGAGCAGGTCGAGCAATCCTTGTCGTTGCAGGGCTCGGAAACGGCTGATCAGATCACCATTGCTGTTCTGCCAGCTCAGGAGATAGCGCTCAAAGCAGCTCTGCAGATGCACGGCAGCTGCTTTGCGATCGCTGGGGGCCTGTTGCAGCAGCAGCAAACGTGATTGAACCCAGCTTGGGAAGCGTTTGTGGAGTGTGTTGTCTGCAAGCAGCGACAACAGGGTCGGTGAGATCCCCATTGTGAGGCGTGCTTGCTGGGCAGGGTCGCTCGCCGCAGACTCCAACATCTCCAAAAGTGGGAGATAACACTCGACAAGCGCTTGAAAAAACCAGTCTTCTTCGAGCGAGTTCGCCTCGCTTGCCCGCACGTAAGGAAGGTGCGCATGGAGAACAAGGGCTAGTGCTCCTTGGGCCAATGCTCACTCTCTCTGTTAGTCATTTGAATGTACCGGCATTTCTCCCTAAAACAGCCGGCTCGTAACGCCCGTCTCGCTTAGAGTGGCGTAACTCATAGTCATTCCGACTAAAACCCTTCGAGGCTTTAGCCATGGCCAAGGATCCAGGTCGCGTTTTGATCTTCGACACCACTCTTAGAGATGGTGAACAATCCCCAGGGGCCAGCCTCAATCTTGAGGAGAAGCTTGCGATTGCCCAGCAACTGGCCCGTCTTGGCGTGGATGTCATCGAGGCTGGATTCCCGTTTGCGAGTCATGGAGATTTCGCTGCTGTGCAGCGCATTGCCCAACAGGTTGGTGGTGAAAATGGCCCGATCATCTGTGGTTTGGCCCGCGCCTCTCGCGGCGACATCAAGGCCTGCGCTGACGCTGTTGCACCGGCCCCTAAACGACGCATCCATACCTTTATTGCCACCAGTGATATCCACCTCGAACACAAGTTGCGCAAGAGCCGTAAAGATGTGCTCGGCATCGTTCCAGAGATGGTGGCCTACGCCCGCTCCTTTGTGGATGACGTTGAATTTTCTTGTGAAGACGCGGGTCGCAGCGACCCTGAGTTTTTGTACGAGGTGATCGAAGCGGCCATCGCTGCTGGTGCTAGCACCGTGAACATTCCAGACACGGTGGGCTACACCACCCCCTCCGAATTTGGGAATTTGATTGCTGGTATCAATCAGCATGTGCCAAACATTGATGACGCGGTGATTTCCGTGCATGGCCACAACGATCTTGGGCTGGCAGTTGCCAATTTCCTAGAGGCCGTGAAATCGGGGGCGCGTCAGCTGGAGTGCACCGTGAATGGCATCGGCGAACGCGCCGGTAACGCTGCTTTGGAAGAGCTTGTGATGGCGATGCATGTGCGCCGGCGCTATTTCAATTCCTTCTTTGGACGTGAGGAGGATTCACCAACCCCGCTCACTGCAGTGCGTACGGAGGAAATCACGAAGACCTCTCGCCTGGTCTCCAATCTCACCGGAATGGTGGTGCAACCTAATAAGGCGATTGTGGGTGCCAATGCCTTCGCTCATGAATCGGGAATCCATCAAGACGGTGTGCTGAAAAACCGGCTCACCTACGAAATCGTTGATGCGCGCACGGTTGGGCTCACCGATAATCGGATCTCGTTGGGCAAGCTCAGCGGCCGCAGCGCTGTTCGGGCCCGCCTCGAAGAGCTCGGCTATGACCTCAGCCGTGAGGACCTTGATGATGCCTTTGCCCGCTTCAAGGACCTTGCTGATCGCAAGCGGGAAATTACCGACCGCGATCTCGAATCGATCGTCAGCGTTCAGGTGCAACAACCAGATGCCAAATATCAGCTCAAGCTGGTGCAGGTGAGCTGTGGCAGCAGTCTTCAGCCAACAGCCACGGTGACCCTTGCCGATGAGAACGGCCAGGAGCAAACCGCAGCTTCTGTTGGTACCGGACCGGTGGATGCCGTTTGCCGTTCTCTCAACCAACTGGCAGGTGAGCCCAATGAATTGGTGGAGTTTTCTGTGAAGTCGGTCACAGAAGGCATTGATGCCATGGGTGATGTCACCATTCGACTGCGTCGAGATGGCCAGCTCTATTCCGGTCATTCCGCGCATACGGATGTGGTGGTGGCCGCCGCTGAAGCCTTTGTGAATGCTCTGAATCGTCTGGTTGCAGGAACAGCAGGACCCACTATTCATCCGCAACGGGATATGGCTGCGCTGGATTCAAGCCCTGTTCATTAATTAGGGCCCCATGTCGCTCAAATCCACCCTGCGTCCAGCTCCCCTGCTGCAGCTGTTGCTGTTGATCCTGCTGGCACTTGCTGTGCTGGTTCCGCTTCTATGGCTGGTGAGCACGTCTTTGAAAGGCCCTGCTGAGGACATCTTCACGAGCCCGCCTTCGCTCTTTCCGACCCAGCCCAGCCTCGATGCCTACGGGAGGCTGTTTCGTGATAACCCGCTTTGGACCTACATCGTCAACAGCTCAGTTGTCAGCTTCCTTGCAGTGGTGGCGAATCTTCTGTTCTGCTCCCTGGCGGCTTACCCCCTGGCGCGTATGCGCTTTTTTGGTCGGGGGCTTGTCTTGGCCCTTGTGGTGGCAACGATTCTCATCCCTTTCCAGGTGGTGATGATTCCGTTGTATCTACTGATGGTTCAGCTTGGCTTGCGCAACACCCTGATCGCCCTTGTGATTCCTCAGGCGGCAACCGCCTTTGGGCTGTATCTCTTGCGTCAAAGCTTTCTTGGTGTCCCCGTTGAGCTGGAAGAAGCTGCACGCATCGATGGTTGCAGCAAGCTCGGCGAATGGTGGAACGTGATGATTCCTGCCGCTAAGGCGGATCTGATCACCCTGGCGATGTTCGTGTTTATCGGTACCTGGAGTGACTTCCTCTGGCCCTTGGTGATCCTGGATGATCCAGCTCTGTTCACCTTGCCGCTAGGACTGCAGCAATTGGCCAGCAGTTTTTCTCTTGATTGGCGGATTGTTGCGGCCGGCTCTGTGGTGTCGATCCTTCCCGTGTTGGTGATGTTTGTGCTGCTTCAGCGTTTCATTCTTCCCAGTGCCAGTGGGGATGCGGTTAAGGGATAGGGATGAAGTCCATCGATGGTGGCGGCGTCGGCTCTGAGCGCTGCATCCGTTGCCGTTCTTGCATGCGCCATCGCTGCTGGGCTCGCTTCATGTCTCCAATTTGTGTTTCGAGTGATTGTTGGCGGCGTTGCAGGAACTCCAGTTGTTCCTCCATCAGGCTGGTGTTGTTCACCTCAGTGTGTTGCTGCTCAAGCTCATGAAGTTGACGTCGAAGGGCGCGTATGGCTTCGGTTTGATGACGGAATCCCTGCCAAAGTCCCAGGAATAACAGGGTGAGCATTGGTAGGGCCACCGCTTCGATGACACGCCATCGGGAACCCATGGTGAGCGAGAAGGCTTTTTCTTGTCTGAGCATGATGCTGACTTCAGGCTGACTGTGCCTGAAACGGTGTCAGGTTGTTGCGGGCTGAACCTTGAAAGGGTGGGGCGCTGGTGTAAATCAAGTTCAGTTGCCCCTGGGCTATGTCGCTGCAAGATCTCGATCAATTGCTTGGCTCACGTCATGACGATCCGGATTTGGCAGCGCAACTTGCCCAGCCATTGCCGTTGGAGGAGTTGATCACTCTGGCCCAATCGCGTGGTCTCACGATCACCGAAGACGATGTCTTTCAGGCTCAGCAACGTGAGCAAACCAATGCCAGTGCCGCCGATCTCCAACAGCAAATGGCTCCTGAGTCTCGCCGGCTGAGGCACTTCATTCCAGGGTGATGCTCGCGATTAAGCGTTAAGGATCTCTGACGATCCAAGACTGTGCACTCAAACCTCGTTATCAAGAAGCTGATCTCTTATTGAGTCATGGCTTCTTTCACAATCAGCATCGAGGGTGGATCCAGCTTTAGTTGCGCCGATGATCAATACATCCTTGATGCAGCCGAGGAGCAAGGCATTGATCTGGCCTATTCCTGTCGAGCTGGTGCGTGCAGCACATGCGCTGGAAAGATCCTCAAAGGAAGCGTTGATCAGGCTGATCAAAGCTTTTTGGATGACGATCAGATGTCGAAGGGGTTGTCCTTGCTTTGTGTGAGCTATCCCCTCAGCGATTGTTTGATCAAAACCAGCGTCGAGGATGAGCTCTAAGCGAGTTTGACCACGTCAGGCGTTTCTCCATGGGTCTGGCCGATTAATAAGGCGTGGTTCACAGCCCCTTCATGGCTGTGATAGTTCCAAGCCGCTTCCACGCTGGACACCCCTTCAATCGACTGGGTTTGATGATTCAGGCTCAAGTAGCTGCCAGTGCAGTTTTCACGCAGTACGTAGCGTTCAGCAGCAGGGGCTCTCATGGAATTTTCACTCAAGGCTTAATTCCGGGTTAGCGGTGGCCGCTGCTCGATCTTTCGGCCTACAGGTTTTCCTTTGTTTTCAGCCCTTGTCATTGTTACGGAGCCTCGTTTGCCTCCTGGCTGTCTCTTGAATTGTGATCTGTGAAGGCAGAGCGGCGGGTCCAGATCAACCCCTCAGGGGCCTGTGCTTGGCTCTGATAACCCCCGTTCCTAAACCAGGGCTCGTTGACCGCCTTAAAACAGCTGGGATCGAGTCCCCAGGTGTTTTCGAGGTAGTCGGCACATGTCTGTTCTGATGCTGGATCGTTCTGTTGCCAGTGCACCAAAGAGAGCAGTGTTGGCCGAATCGTTACGACAGCAATCTTCCCTGTGGGTGCTGTTTCCGGGTCTGGCTCGACCCATTCTTCGACCCGTTCTTTCGCCACAAACAAGCGCAATGCACTGCTGGAATCGCGACCGTCTAGGGGGTATTTGTCGAGATAGAGGCGTCGCGCACGTTTGAACAGGGCCGAAGGCGCGCGTGCCATCAGTTGTTCAAAGGCGACTAGGAGTTTTGGGTGGCTCATCGTGAGCTGAACGTGACGTTTCGGCTGTCTTCTAGCTTCGTCTTTGATTCTGTCGCACAGAAGTGGAAGACTGGGGACAGATGCGTGATTGGAACATTGTCAAAACTTGTTCGTTCTTTATATCGATTGATTGCTTTGGATGGCAGTCCTCATCCTGTGCTTGACGCTCCCTATGAATCGATGGATGCCGCTGAAGCGGCGGCCCAGAGCTGGTGTTCTGGTCAGGGGCGTGATCTCTCCATTCAGCAGCGTGGGATCGGCTTGGAGGTGCAAACAAGCTGTGGCGCTTGGAGAACGATTCGCTACCCCCAGGCCTGTCTTCGTGATGGAGGAGAGAACACCTCGGTCCATTGAGCTCGAATGCCATGAATGTGAGCGTGGATCTCTGTGTTGTGCCTGTGGGCCTTGAAGGTTCGCTGGCGCCGTGGGTGGCGATCTGTCATGAGCTGATCAAAGAGTCGGGGCTTGAGTACGAGCTCGGGCCCAATGGAACGGCGATTGAGGGGGACTGGGATGCAGTGTTTGCTTGCGTGAAGCGCTGTCATGAGCGCCTGCATGGCGAGGGGGTGCCGAGGATTCACACCACTCTTCGCCTCAATACGCGAGTGGATCGCGAGCAGTCGTTCCGCGACAAAGTCCCCAGCGTTGAGCGTTTGATCCAGCACTGACAGTGTTTGCACGTTTGGGCCTTGCCTGTCTGACGTTGGGTCAGGGCAGGGGATTGGGTCTGGCGCAAATCTGTAGATCCGAAACCGTGCATTCTCATTTATCTCTCCTGTGTCTTGAATGAGATCAGGCGTCGGCTGGGTCGTTGATGTGGCAATCCGTTCTTCGTTCCTCGTGGCTGGTTCTCGTTGTGATGGGGGCCCCTTGGATGGGGGCAAGCTCGCTTGGAACTCCAGTGAATGCCCAGTCATGGGCTGATATCGGTAGCTATTCCTCTCTTCTGCGGCGGGCAGGTACGCAAACCTTGGTGGCCAAAGACTGCCCCCCTGGGCTCTTTGGTGCCTTTCATACCGGACGCAATGTCTTGCTCTTGTGCTCGAACAACCTTCAGAACGATCCTGCTCACGTTTGGACTGTGCTGGCCCATGAATCAGCGCACGTGATGCAGCATTGTCAACAGGGGCCTCTCTTGCCAGATCATCTGATTGGCAGCGCCCTTGCCCAGATCGCGAAGCAATCGTTGAGTTCGTTTCAGGAATTGCGGTTGTATCACCAGTCCCAGCGCCGCGATGAAATTGAGGCAAGGCTGGTGCAGGGATTACCGATGGCTGAAGTCAAGGCATTGTTTCGAGGCTTTTGTGGCGATCGCTTGAGGCGACTTGCTCCCAAGAGCTCTGCTGCAGCGGGGTTAGGCGATGGATGAGGACGCACCGATCACGCCTATTACGGGTCCCAATATCGATGCAGAGGGCCGTCTGACCTACATGGGGGAAGACGGACGTCGTTATGTGGTGATGGATGGTGATGAACGGGATGAAACCTCCTCAGCCGCTGTCATGGAGGCACTGCGTAGTGCTGGCCCTTTGTTTGAGGAAATCGAAACGCTCTGCCAGGGCTGGGTGGATGAGGTTAGTGACGCTGCCTTAACCAGGGCAGAAGCGATTGCCTTGCTGCTCGCCACCCTTGAGACTTTGCTGGATGACGAGAACTGACACTCCGGTGTTTACGGTGGCAATTCCTGGTCTGATCTTCGATGGGTCCCAAGTTGCCCGGCTATTGGTTGATGACCTGGCTTGGACTAATCGGGAATTTACTGGCATTGCCAGTCATTGGTCTTGTTGCTTTCCGCACATCCAGCCTTCAGGCCGCCACGATCAGCGTGGCATTCGCGTTGGCCTGGCCTGCGGCAATCGTTGGGATCGTGGCCTCTGCTGGTTTGCTCTGTGAGCGTCACTGGGGCGTGATTTTGGCCATCGTCTCGTTGTCGATGGCTTTGGCTGGATCTCTGCCCTACGGCATTGTGCGCCTCTCTTTGCTGGCATTTGGAGGTGGCGAACAAGCGATTGTGTTGGGGGTGGCTTCGATTGTGTTGGGCGTCCTCAATGTGATGGTCTTGCTTTATTGGTGTCGTCCGGGCCATCGACGTGGTGGTCGCCTCTAAGCGATGTCCGAGGCATCGGAATCTTCTGAAGAACGATCCCTCGCAGGGCTTTGGGTTCATGTCTGGCATCCTCATTTTTTGGTGGTCGAGAAGCCTTCCGGTT
>NZ_JAKUHK010000012.1:0-15989 GCF_023630655.1 Synechococcus sp. MU1655
ACGAGGGAACGTCAGCATCGCGACCGGATGGATGCGCAGTACTTCATTCACGACTGCTGATAGGTAAGGGAGTCTTGTAATCGCTTCGGGATCGGAGTGATCCCGTAACCCATTGAGTTCATCCATCAACCGCTCTAGGACCAACGGATTCCGATGGATCCAGTAGAGAGCCCAAGTGAGAGCTGTAGCAGTTGTTTCGTGACCTGCAAACAAAAGCGTCAGCAATTCATCGTGTAATTCATCGTCACTGAGCCCCTGGCCTTCATCATCTTTGCAGGACAGCAATAGGCTGAGAATGTCGGGTGAAAGGTTCTCAGCACTATCCCGTTCGACGGCTTTCCGTCGTGAGGCAATCTGTGCGAGCAACAGCTGCCTGATGGTGGCATCTGCTGCTTTGATTCGTCTTCCTGGGCTCCATCTTCCTAGATCCTTGCGCAGAAAAGGGAAGAACAACAGGAGAGACCCAAGTGGACTGGAACGGATGCTGATGCTCGAGGCGAGTGACCGTTCAATTCGTCGGAAAGCATCCCCTTCATGCAGCCCAAAAACGGCGGTGAGAATCACCCGCATGGTGATGCCCTGCATTTGTTCGCGTGCGTCAAAGACATCGCCAACATTTCGGTCCATCAGGGCTTTCTTGGCTAAGGCGGAAATCAACTGTCCATAGGCCTTCAGACGCTCTCCATGAAATGGAGGAGTAAGCAACTTCCTTCGCTCACGATGCGTAGCTGGTGCGAGCAAAATGATGGAGTGTTTGCCTAAAACCTGAGACAGCAATCCGTTCAATTCACCTGGTGCACTGATACAGCGACCACCATCTTCGTTAATCAGCTCCTTAATCACAGATGGATCGCTGATGAGCACCTGCTGGGGAGGCAGAGTGGGAGACATTTTCACGCGAACGACACCAGAGTTGCGGAGAAAGCAGCGTCGGTAGTAGGCAATTGGTCTGAGAATTGCCTCCAGCATTTGCCAATGAGGAGCGATTGGCAATGTCGGAATGGCCATTCCCTGGGCGTTTTGAAAATCGCCTTCAATCAATGATTGACTCATTAAATCAAATGTGGATGGGTTCCCGATGGAGCCTGTCCTGGGTGAAATTCCTAGCTTTTGTTAAATATTTCATTGGACAGTAGGCTACTACGCAAAGCATAACAATTATCCATGCGGCCTACAAGATGGCTTTGTGTTTTAAGTAAGTGCACCATCGATAATCGGGAAAGTCTTCAATTGGGAGCAACTAGAGGTATTGATTTTTCTCTCATGTCAGATGACACTTTCCTTCTCTCGTCGCCTCTGGAATGGTTCATCCCCTTGAGAGAATTGGGTGCAGAGTTGAAAAAGAATTCAACTGCAGCGCGTAGCTATGGTTTTGCTTGCTACCAGGCTCTGAAGCTTTTGTTGCGGGTGTGACAGGTTTTGCGGCGATGTCCGCGTTTGAGAGATTCGTTCTTCTCGGTATTCCTGGTTTGCTTGAACCAGCTGTTGAGAGGTCGATCTAAGGGTTCGCCTTCTTGTAATTCTCTATAGCTATTGCAATGCAATCTTCATCAGATTCTGTTTCTTGATCATCATCAGCAACGTTTTCGAGGCAATTCTCAGTGATGTCACTCATGACATTGTCAGGCACCCCAGGGACAGCCATAACAGCTATGGGTGCTGCACAAGCAATGATGAGTGTGGTGAGTGTGGTTTTCATAGGATTTGAAGAACACTGTCAACGTCTAGCTACTCACAACGCATTTGGGAAGCAGCGGTAAGTGACATCTCTCCACAGCAAAAAGGCCAAACTCAGTTAACAGTCTGATCGTTCTAAACTTAATGTTTTCCTTCGTTGTAATTGTATCGCCTATGGGTGACAGCAATTTTGTTTTTTAGCAGCCGTCCTCGAGTCGTTCACTCCAATACACAACCGCTCCTTGAGCTTCTAGGTCATTCCGCCTGTGGCGGGCCATGGCGATCGGAACGGTTTCCTCAGTGCGTCGGCCAGCCTCAAGCCATCGAATCAAAACCATGGACATGATGAATCCTCTGTCTTTGGTGTGAGCTTTAAGCCACTACCCCTCAATGTTGGCTCTGCTCAGAGTGGCTCGATGCAAGGTTCGCTGTCTTCAAAAACACAGATACTCGCAAGACCTCAAAAATTCATTGGCTCTTTGGTCTGCATGGATGGGTGCTTGCAGCCCTATACAGCATCTTTTATCTGAATCACTTGAGAGGCTCTTGGCATATTTACCTGAGAGGCTAATTGTAATTATTTGGAGTGAATGTATCTGGTATGTTGTAGTTGACCGGCTCATGAATTGCTGCGCATAGTTTAACTGAGGTCATGGCGCAGGCGACATGCTTCGGGTTAGATCACCGCTCTATAAAATTGCTCATGAGATGTGTCCTCTGTTGGCGCTTTCATTGATTTGCGGAACGTCTTTGAGTTCCTATCCTTGATGGAGATGTAAGAAAATCTGTGGAAACTGCTCACACCCATGCTTCTGAGCTTTTTGATGCTCACATGCAGGCAGAGCTGGCCGGCGATTTGGACGCCACCATGGAAACGATGGTTGAGAACCCTCACCTCATCAGTCTTGGGTCAGGCACAGGTGGAGTCGGGCATGAAGGTGTGCGTCAGTTTTATGCGGAACAGCTCATAGGACAGTTCTTTCCACCGGATGCAGAGTTCGTACCAATTTCACGAACAATTGATGGTGAGCGCCTAGTCGATGAAGTCGTCATTATGTTCACTCATACCCGGAAAATCGGACACCTACTGCCTGCAGTGGAACCCACAGGGCGGAAAGTGACGATGGCTGTGGTGGTGATTGTGGGCCTCCAAGACGGAAAGGTGTCCTATGAGCATATTTATTGGGATCAAGCCGGACTGCTTGTTCAACTCGGGCTGTTGAATCCCCAGGGGCTTCCTGTTGATCCAAACGCTCCAAAACGCTTGCTTGAGGTAATGGGTCACTAATCGCAAGAGAACATGATCGATCGATGCTTCAACCGAAGCTGGGAACTCCACTCACCCGAAAGGACGCGAGCTCCGCTGAATCATTGAGGTATGGCAACTTCATACGACCCGCCTGGATGGGTCAAGAGCAGTTCCGATTCGTACAAGCGTTGGCTCAACCGCAAAGCCAACTCATTGATGAAGCGCGACCGCAAGAGAGGGGGGACTTATCGGGTGAAAGAAGCCATGGATGCCATCCATGAAGCGATGCATCGGTCAGACGGAATTGACCCTTATGACGGGCAAGCAATGGATTCAGAGCTGCTTGGTGTCTACGAGAACGCTCGGAGCAAAGAGTTGGATGCTGCTTACAGACGAGAGTTCTACCGGCTCCCAACAGTCGGTCATCGCAATGCTGAGCCGGTCTGTGACTTTCAGATCGTTAGCTGGCAAACCAACGATGCAAAGGGCGACATGAGCGCCGAGGACTATCTCGCTCACTGCTTGGCTGTGGTGAAACATCACTCTCTTCAAGCGGTGGCTGATTAAACCTTCTTTGGAATGAGAGCAGTCATATCTTGCTGCATCAAGAAGAGATTGAGTTGCCTACGCGTCGGTCAATTTCGGCAGTCTCCAGTGGAGCTTGCAAATAAGCCTTGACCAAAAGAATCCTCACGTTGTTTCTGCTGCTGGTTTCTTCAGCAACACCTGCGATGGCACACCATCGTCATCAGTGGGAGCCCTATTACACCCACCACAACAGGGTGGATAAGAAGAGAGCTTCTCGACCCAATTCAACAAGAGTCGTTAGGACTTACAGGAGACCTTTCAAGGAAGAGGTCGTCACGAGCTACAGGCGTCCTGGCGAAAGAAGAGTCGTTAGGACTTACAGGAGACCTTTCAAGGAAGAGATCGTCACGAGCTACAGGCGTCCTGGCGAGAGAAGAGTCGTTAGGACTTATAGAAGACCTTACGAGAGAGAAGTGGTCAGCCGCTACAGACGACCTGGCGAGAGAAGGGTCGTCAGGACTTACGAGCAACCTTTTGAGAGAGAGATTGTGACGGACTACAGGACACCAATCAGAAGGCGCCAATGGTTAGAACCAAAAACGTCAACGATGAGCAAGGTTGATACCAATAGTTGTGTTGAGGGAAGCGTTTTGGGCGGCTTAATCGGTGCTGGCCTCGGAGCGGTCTTATCAAGAGGAGAGGGACGCTGGGTTGGAGTACCTCTTGGTGGAGCTGCAGGCGCACTGGTGGGATGCCAAGTCGATGGAGGCTGAATCGTCACCGCGGGACTAGCTCCAAAGTTGGAGTGAGCTAAGGCATCAACAAAGAAGGCGATCGAGCCTTCTTTGCTCATAGTCTGAGGAGACTGTTCGTCGGTTAATGAACTGATAAGAGGGCGCCTGTTTGACGAGATCCCTCAGGCATGATTTGCTCATGAGGAGGGTCTCTTCACGGAGTAAAAACGAGGCAACATGCTCTGGGAGACGTTGATCAATCCTCACCTTTGGTGAGGATTTCTTTTGTCTGCTGAGCAAGAGATGCTGTTTTGTAGGGGGGAATTTATTGACAACTCGTTTTAACGCTCTAACACCTTCACTTGCAGAAGTTGCCGGGGCTAAATTGAGAATGGGTCTGAGATTAGAACTTTCCTAGTTCACGTTGGATCTGAGTCCTGGATCTAACCGGTACAGAAGACTGTGGAGGGGTTGGTGTTTCCGCTGATGCTGCTTCTTGATCGCAGTTACAACGTGGCTCTTTAACAGCAAGAAAAATGACAGCTAATGCCATTAGTGCCACTGCAATGGAATTTATAGGAGCTTTGTTATTGTTCGTCATTGAATCTAGACGTCTTGATGTACCTATAGCCAGTTGAGTTGTTTGTGGCGGTACAGATGGATGCGTTCATCTTTATTTGTGATCTTTGCGTATATCATCCTCCGAACGGCTGGGGGCTTGAATGCCACTCCCTGATCATTTGTCAGCATATAGCAACATTTCGGTGCTCGTCTTGGTTGGTTGCAAAATCTGGTTTGACGCAAGAGCGGCTAGATAGACGCCTGGTTTCGCTTATGCTCCGACTGTGTTGTTGTTTTAAAAATGCTGGCGCGGAAGCTACAACTGGTAAATAGAAAAATTGCCTTGCTGATCACTGACAAGGTGGGGACAATGGGTTGTGCCTATTTGTTTGTCGTCTTGGCATTGATCTCATTCCCTGAGGCGGTTATGAGTCATGACCCACTTAAAATTGTTTCCTGGATTGCTCAAACATTCTTGCAGCTTGTTTTGCTTCCAATAATTATTGTTGGTCAAAATATACAAGGGAAAGTAGCTGTCCAACAGGCTGATACTGACAGGGAAACCCTGTCTGCGATCCGTGAGATGGCTACTGAGATTAGGGATTTAGGGCGGCAGCACAATCGCATTTTGGCAGACCTGGAGGGTAGATAGTGCTTGGCTTCTTCCCTTTAACAGTATGCGAGTCTCCTTCGTGATTCGTTCTAAGAGTGTTAGCTGTTCATATGGAAAAGAGTTTCTATGATGCTTATGAATGCAATGCCGTTTGCGCTGCAGCAACCTCCCCTATAAACCTGAGGTTGTTGATTCAGGGCATTGCTTGTAATAAGCAGGGCAGACGCAGTTAGATTTTCAAAAACCTTCAAGACCATAATGCTTCAGGCACAACAGCAGTCATCGCTTTTTGTCTCGTTAAGCCTAACGCTCTTGGTGTAATCGATCGAGATGTTCCATCAGCAGCGCATGGAAAAGGGGTGAGGTGAGGTTGAGAGCTCGTGCTGGTCTGTGATGCTTTTCACCACCATTTTGAATGACTTGCCAATCGGATCGGTGAATGTATTTGATTTAAAGAAGCGTCTCGATCCGCTTGCCGTTCCCTTCCCGTTGGGTCAGAAAGGAGTCAGTTCAGGAGCAGAGTATGTCTTCCGCTCGCAACCGCTCGCAGTCAGTCGAAAGTCCTCAGGTCACTCAGCGAATTCTTCAGCATGACCTGGAAGGGGTTGGGGAAGCCATGACGGCCTTCGATGGGTTTAAATCCGCAGGGCCAGTGCTGGACTCCATCGTCTTACAACGACCCAGTGATCCTCAGCAGCGCAGTTTTGTTCAGCAGTTGCTCCACAAAGCCCGTAATCTGTTTGTGTTGGCTCGATCTTGGCGTTGATGGCCCTCCGAGATGGCAACTTTAGTCTCATGGTTTGGTTTTTTTCCTTGTGCGTAATGGATAACTTCATCGCAACAAAGGGCTGAACTATGAAAAAACGAGTCACTGTGCCGATTGAGTCTATTAATCGCCCTCATGAGAGCGTGATCGATGAAGACAAAGTGGATGAACTAATGAGAAGTATTAGCGAGATTGGGCTTCAAGAGCCTGTCGACCTTATCGAGTTTGAGGGCAAGTACTATGGATTTAATGGCTGCCATCGATACACAGCACATAAGCGTCTTGGCAGGAAAACGATTGAGGCCAATATCCGTCAGGTTGATCGGGCAACATTCCGCCTTCATTTGATGTGATTTAATGGCATCACGCGATGTTGTGCCCATATTGAATTAAGACATTGCCCTGAATTGGTTTTTACTTTCCTTCTCTGCATCTCTGGCATTGTGAGATGTTGTTTTTATGGCCATCGGGAAGTGTGAGGAAATATGGGTCGATATCGAATTCATAACCACAATCACATGCCACGTGGTACCTGAGCTTCTTTGATTTTGTGAGTCTTGTGAGCAGAGTAATCCTCCCATATTTCTGTCCCGATTTAAATCTTTCGAGCTTTTTGTCTCCAAGAGATGCTCGATTAACTCGTGCTTTGAGTAGGGAGTTCCGTACTGAATTTTCGCTGCCTTTGCCGATGACTTTGGCGATTTGAGAATAGGTTCTTCCTTCCTCAACATAGAGGCGTTTGATCTCTTCAAATTCTCTTGGAGTGAAGCCAGACTTTCCTGCCATGAGAGGTGCGCCCTCCTTCATTACCCAGTATCTCAGGGATCAGCTCACGTTTCACAGATTGTGTGTGCCTGCAGTCCAGAACCTCTCTCGCTTCGCTTTGACCTCATTGGGCTTTGCTTTTGATCCGCCTTGCTCTAACTGATGTTGGCTGTGATGGCCCGGAGCCCTGTGGCGTGACAAAGGATCGGTTGTTACGCCATCGGGCATTCGGTTGATGACTGTTCGATTCGTGTTCAGTCCCCTATAGTTAAGAGACGTTGGTCCCCAGAAGGGGACGCAGTTCGATCTCAAACAAGCAACGGGGTTTGAGGCGCTGTCGGTCGTTCCCATGAACACCCTCCTCCTGATCAAAGAGAAAGAGCTAAAGGCACAACGCCTACAGGATGCTCAGCGTTGTTTTGCTGCCCATTCAGAGGGCATCGATTACACCTCTGCGCACCTTTCTCCCACGAAGCTTGCTTCCATCGGCAGTTAGCTTCGCGTCGATTACTGAGATCCACCCCGCATTCAGCGGGGTTTTTTTGTCTGATCAATTCAGCCAGCCCTCAGGCGGCATTGCGCCAAAGAAGTTCTGCTTTCCGAGGGCTTTGCATGCAATCTGCCGAAAACGACGGTTTAGCTGAGGAACCCTGTGGTTTGTTGAGTGCAATAGGGTTCACTGCTTTTTTGGCCGCCTATCTTTTTTTCCCAATTCGCACCATGCGTGGATTCAGGGGGCAGGCCAAGGCGTGGAAAGGGGTATGGATTCCGTCATGGATCAGGCTTCCCATTGGATGGGCGTTGGCACTATCGAGCTTCATTGCATGGAAGTATCACCTAATTGTTCTAATGAGCCGAGTATCCCTACGGCGATAGGCATAACTGCCCATTTTTGATTCCTCAACTGCGCTGCAGGTGATGCAGCTTGTATGAGCGTTACGCAGGGCATGATTTGAGTCTTTATTTCAACAAAACTCTGTAGTCATCTTTGGCCAGCTCTGATCCATGGTTGAGGCTGCAGCCTTCTCTTTGGCTGGCTTCAGTCAAACTGCATTTGCTGGCAGTGTTCTGGTCCCTGTCCATTTGGTCGATGATGCAAAAGGTTGACGTCTAGTTCGTTCTTGTTTCAGCAAGCCAGAAAGGAATTGCCAAAGAGCTTGAGGATTCCAAGCGGCTGAGCCTTACATTCTTGCGTTGCAAGCCTTTTGTGGTTTCCTTGGGGCTTCTTTTGACTGTTAATTGATGTAGAGTGCTTTAAAGTTTAATTCATTCGATGTTCAAGCTAAAGCCTCTTGCGAAAGTTGTTTTAGCGGCTTCTTTTGGCTGGGTTTCGTTGACCTGTATCGCTTGTTTAGCGGCTAAAGCTGAGATTGAGATCGAGGTAAGCCTCAAGGAACGCTACCTTTGGCTTAAAGACTCAGGAGCTGTCGTGAAGAGATATCCAATTGCGATCGGTGCACCCGAATCACCCACAATGCCCGGTGTTTATAGCATTTTGAAAAAAATAAAAGACCCTACCTATTATTCAAAGTCTCATCATAAAGTTTTCCCTGCGGGGCCGAATGACCCCGTTGGCGTTCGATTTATGCCTTACTTCAAGTCGGCAGAAGATGGAAAGGTTTATGCCGTCCATGGCACGGCTTGGCCAAGGTGGGTTCACCTTCGTGCGGCTGCAAGTTTGGGTTGTATCAGAATGCTGAACAGTGACGTCATCGAAGTCTTTGATCAGGTTGAGGTGGGTACTCCTGTTGTGATTCGATGAGGCGTTTTGCTACTCAGTTCGCTTTTGCTTAGCGACTGCTTTCTGTGGCCTAGTTGGGTGCTTCCCGAATTAGTACAAATATCTGTTGTTCATTACTAATCCAGCCGTTTTCGCTTGAGGCTGTCATGATTCGCGTATGCCACGACTACGTCCCGATTCAAAACGCCTGCCTGATATCCCTGGTGGAGAGGGGTGGCTCTCCAATGAGCTTCAACAGCAACTGGTGCATTTTCAGTCTGCTGGCAACTCTGCTGAAGGCGAATTGATCGCGTTGAGGACGTTTCAATGGAAGCCGCCCTACCCTCCAGTTCCTCTTTCGCGTCGTCGGATGCTGCGTCATCAGGCGGTCGACACCTGGGATACCATGCGTGAGGCAGGTTGGCAGCGCTGTTATCCACCTGTTCGTTAGCAGAAAGTCTGATCTCGGGTTCCGGTGATTCAAGCTTCGGTTCAATGTTGGGATCCACCTGGTTTCTGATAGTTGTATGCGCAGGATTCGTTTCTTGGCTAGGTCATATTTGAAATTACCGTTACCAGAACGAGTCCTCCCCTAACCTCACCGTTCTGGTCAGCAATAGGAGTTAATGGATGTTGCGCCATGAAACGAAATGATGAGCTTCATCAATGCAGACTGTTTTCTTGTCTCAGTTGCTTCATAACTGATGTGAAGCTTGTTGTTTAGTTGAATGGCTCAACGTTCCTCCATTCCTGGCCGTAGCTCTTCTGCGATACGTGCTTCATACGATATTGCCATTACGGGTGGTATTTCCATCACCCTTCTGGGTATTGGGATCACGATCTTTTTGGCATTCGCTGAGGCTTCGTCGAGGCCCTACGGCCACTGGCTTTCCGGTCAAGTTTTCTTTTGATTCTTGTTTCGTGGCAAGTCTCAAAATACTGGTGGTTTTGACCGTTGATTCGTGCAGTATTGAAAGCCACTTGTCTGCTCATGGTTACTACTAGGAAAAGCGCAGGAATAAGTTTGAAATAAAGATGGGGTTTGTTTGATGTTGAAGATCGAGGTGGTGATCAAGGATGTGGGCGGTTTGGGTATTGATGCCTGCAAGGTATATGTAGTTGAAATATGTGTGCCAACAATAAATGTGGCAATCTTTCGAAGATTTCAGACGGATTGAATGGGTTCGATTGTAATTGGTTAATCGATTGATTAATTGTTTGCTCTTTCGCTAGCTATCGTTGTCTTTATCGATCGTTTTGTTCTTCGAGCTCAGCTTCTCTTGCTCCGAGTACTAGAGCAGCTAGGAATGGGGCAACAGCGAGTGCGGTGAGGAGTTCCATGGGACGTTCAATCTTCTTTACACTTTGCCGGCAAACGCTCTTCGCCGCGTGTTGATGGCTACAACTTCAGATTGTTGGGTATAAATACTGCCACCTGCCTGCTGTTTCGATGGGCTTAGTTCGGATTGAGTTGATGAGCGGCATGCGCCAAGGCTTCTTTTCGGCTTCCGGTTAGCTCATGGATTCGGAATTGCTCTAGTCGCGCTTTGACCTTTGCGTTGGCGCCTGCGATCAGAACTTGGCGTTCATGGTGTTCTGCCTCCTCCACCATTCTTTCGATCGCCAACGTGGCCGTAATTCCAAGATGCGGAACGTCTGTCACGTCGAGTAAAAGTATTTTGTATTGCCTGATTTGGTTCATGCGTTCACTGATTCCTTTCGCTGCCCCAAAACTCAGTGGTCCCTGCAAGCGAAACAGCATGAGTGCATCTCCGCAACGATTGAGGAGATGTTGCTCTTCTTGATCGAGCTGAGAACTGTGTTCTAAATTCATGCTTTCTAGCTGATGCGTTGTAATTGATTCAATGGTCAGAAGGTTGGCAACGAACATGCCAACAAGGACCGCGCCGATGAGATCCCAGAACACGGTCATCAGTAAAACGCCCCACATCACAAGTGCTGTCTTGATGGAGAGACGGTGAGCTCTTAATAGGAATCCCCAGTCGATGATGTCCAGGCCCACTTTGATTAATATTCCGGCTAATAATGCTTCTGGAATGCCCTCGGCAAGCGGCCCAGCGCCCAAGAGCAGTACAAGTAAAAACACTGAATGCGCCATCCCTGAGATGGGAGTTCGGCCTCCTGATTTGATATTGATCACCGTTCGCATCGTTGCTCCAGCTCCTGGGAGTCCGTTGAAAAGACCAGCCACACTGTTGGCAATCCCTTGCCCGATCAGCTCTCTGTTGGAGTGGTGACGACTTTGGCTGATGTTGTCAGCTACAAGTGATGTGAGCAGCGAGTCAATGGCACCAAGCACCGCAAGTACAAGACCAGCGCGTAATAAGACGGGAAAATGCTCTCTGATATTAGGCATGCTGAAATTCAACCCCCCTTCCGGAATGGTTCCGATTCGGGGTATGCCGTCTTGAAATAACAGCATTGAAAGAGGTGTAATAATCACCAAGGCAATGAGTGGCGATGGCACCCAGGTGCTGATTCTCTTGGGTGTTAAAAAAACCACTGCCAATGTCAATGCACCGACTAATAATGCAGCTGTATTAGGTGTAAATTGACTAAAAACAGTCCCGAGCGAGGTGATAACTCCGCCCTGGCTTTTGATTCCTAATAAGGGTCCTATTTGTAGGCAGAGAATAATCACCCCAATTCCAGACATGAAGCCTGAAACCACGGAATAAGGAACGAGGGTGATGTACCGACCGAGCCGCAGAACTCCCATCAGGATCTGAATGAGCCCGCCAATCAACACGGCTCCCATGACGAGTGGGAGTAGCTCATTGCTCCCAAGTTCCCGAGAAATCCCAACGGCTGCGAGTGTTCCAATCACCCCGGCAACGGTGACGCTCATCGGGCCTGTAGGACCTGAGACTTGTGCAGGTGTCCCTCCAAAGAGAGCGGCCAGAAAGCCCGTAATGATCGCTCCGTATAGCCCGTAAATCGCTCCGCCCGGACCCAGTGCTGCGTTTCCAAACGCAAGGGCTAGGGGTAAGGCCACCACGGCTGCCGTGAGGCCGCCTAGTAAATCGCCTCTCCAGTGTCTCCAGCTGAAGCCGTGCACGAAAGCAAGTCGTTGACGCGCCATGGATTAAGGACGGGCTGGCATGGATGTCCATGCCTTGAGTTGCTCGAGGGTTTGAACTCCTTCGCGTCGCTCGCCGTTTTCAAGAATCCAGGTGGGATAGGCCCGAATCTCGGCTGTTTGACAGGCTGCCGCCTGAATTGGAAGTTCCTTGGGTTTTGCGCATTCCACGTATGGAAGTTTGTTGGCTGCATCGCCAAACAACTTGGTTTGCGTGATGCAGGCAGGACAACGCCAAGATCCGTAGTACATCGCCTTGCTTGTCCTGAGATGGTCAGCCAGTTCTGCCGGATCGGGTGACGCTTCTGCATGAAATGGAAGCGCGAGCGCTGCCAGGGATGCCAATACAGGCAACAGTTTGCTGAGTTCAACCATTGTCTAAATCTAAGAACGGGGAGCCGTTCGGGCATCCCGCCATTGCTCCGGTCCGCATCCACGGACGAAACTGTGCTTCGGATCTGATACGCAGCTTTAAGGGCTGATGAATTCCATGGCCGGCAGTGGCTACCGCGATTACTTCAAAGTGCTGGGTGTGGAACGCAGTGCAGACGCCGACACGGTGAAACGTGCTTTTCGCAAGTTGGCGCGTCAATATCACCCCGATGTGAATCCGGACGATCAGGACGCTGAAGCTCGTTTTAAAGAAGTGAGCGAAGCCTATGAGGTGCTTTCTGATCCTGAGAAACGCCGTCGATACGAACAATTTGGCCAATATTGGAACCAGGCAGGAATGCCTGGCGGTGGCTCAGGCCCCGCAGGAGTTGATGTTGACTTTGGCCGCTACGGCAATTTTGACGACTTCATCAATGACCTCCTGGGCCGTTTTGGTGGTGGGGCTGGAGGTGGCACAGGTCCCGCCGGATACGGCGGAGGTTTCCCCGGCGGTGGCTTCCCTGGAGGCGGCTTCCCCCGCGGTGGATCGAGAGCACCCCTCAATCTTGATGCAGAAGCAGCGGTCAAAGTGACGTTCTCGGAAGCGTTTCGAGGTGGGGAGCGCACCTTGTCTGTGAATGATGAGCGGGTTCAGGTCCGGATCCCTCCTGGCGTGAAAAGTGGTTCGAAGCTTCGGCTTAAGGGCAAGGGAAATGTTCAACCGGGGACTGGTCGTCGCGGTGATCTTTATCTCGTGATTGAGGTTCAAGCGCATCCGATCTGGACTCTGGATGGTGATCAGTTGCGTGCTGAATTGCCTGTTGCTTTCGACGAACTGGCTCTAGGTGGAATGGTCAAGGTCATGACGCCTGATGGTGAAGCTGATGTCACCATTCCCCCTGGCACTGCTCCAGGAAAGAGCCTTCGCCTACGGGGAAAAGGTTGGCCAGGAAAGTCTGGCCGTGGAGATCTGTTGCTCACCCTTGATCTTCAATGGCCGAAGCAGTGGTCAGACAAACAGCGTCAGCTGCTTGAACAGCTACAGAGCAGCCGAGACGGAGACCTTCGTCAACAGTGGATGCAGAACGCCAGCCTTTGAGGCGGGATTTACGATTTCAACATCTCCAGTCAGACCCTTGTTAATGGATATCTCCTATCGCCCCCGCCGTTTGCGTCGCTCTCCGGCCATCAGGGCCATGGTGCGCGAAAACCAATTGCTCCCATCCGACTTTATTTATCCTCTATTTGTGCACGAAGGTGCTGAGGTTGAACCGATCGGTGCCATGCCAGGCGCAAGTCGCTGGAGCCTCGATCGCTTGAGTGCTGAAGTTCAGCGAGCCTGGGATCTGGGCATTCGCTGCGTGGTGCTCTTCCCCAAGGTGGCTGAAGGGCTCAAGACAGAAGACGGTGCTGAGTGCTTCAACGAGAACGGTCTGATCCCGCGTGCGATCCGTCAGTTGAAGCAAGAGATCCCTGAGATGGCGATCATGACCGACGTTGCCCTCGACCCTTACTCCTGTGATGGCCACGACGGGATTGTGAGCCAGGCAGGTGTCGTGCTGAACGACGAAACCATCGAGCAGTTGTGCAAGCAGGCTGTGATGCAGGCGGAGGCCGGGGCTGATCTGATTGGGCCTAGCGACATGATGGATGGTCGCGTTGGCGCCATACGTGAAGCCCTTGATGACGCCGGTTTCGAGCACGTCGGCATTATCAGCTACACCGCAAAGTATTCCTCCGCTTATTACGGCCCGTTTCGCGAGGCGCTGGATTCCGCTCCTCGCGCGACGACTGAGAAGGTGATCCCTAAGAACAAAGACACCTATCAAATGGACCCGGCCAATGCTCGCGAGGCCATCACGGAGGCCCAGCTTGATGAGCAAGAAGGTGCCGACATCATGATGGTGAAGCCAGGTTTGGCTTATCTGGACATCATCTGCCGCCTGCGGGATGAGTCAGAGCTTCCGATCGCTGCTTACAACGTCAGTGGCGAATACTCCATGGTGAAAGCGGCCGCAGAACGGGGATGGATTGATGAACGGGCCGTGGTTCTCGAGACTTTGCTGAGCTTCAAGCGGGCGGGTGCCGATTTAATCCTCACGTATCACGCTTGTGATGCCGCCGAGTGGCTACGGACGCGTTGAAGACGACTAGGCCATAGACGGTCTCGGTCGTGGAGTCGCTCACAGATGGCGATTGACAGACCAGAATGACCGTCTTCTTTCGCAGCCTCTATGCCAGCGGTACAGCGCCTTGGCCACGTCGCCATCCGTGTGCAGGACATGTCACGTGCGATCGCTTTTTATTGTGATCTCGGCATGCGCTTGGTCTGGAAGGCGGATGACTGGTGCTATCTCGAGGCGGGAGAGGGCCGAGATGGGTTAGCTCTTCTGGGACCCAACTACAAAGCAGCTGGGCCGCATTTTGCCTTTCACTTTCGCGATCGCGCTGAGGTTGATGTGGTTCATGACCACCTCAAAGCGTCTGGGGTCAGCGTTGGAGCGGTGCATGACCATAGAGATGGAACAGCCTCCTTTTACTTCCGTGATCCAGATGGGAACTGGCTCGAGATGCTGTATGAACCTCCTGGTGGCATCCCCTCTAACCAGATGGAGGCATCAGCGGGTCTCTCCTGATGACATCCGAACCCCGTGCGACATCGGCATCTCCTTCGATTTCGATTCTGGAAGAGACCCTGGAATTGCTGGAGTGGCCGCGGTTGTGCCAGCACTTTTCAACATTTGCGAGCACCCCACAGGGGCGCCAGCACTGCTTAATGGGGCAGCTGCCAGCTGACCTGGAAACCACGCTGACCTATCAAGCCAGGAGTATGGAGCTCGCCAGTCTGGACGGGCTCCTTGACGGCGGATTGAGTTTTCAAGGGGTGTATGACCTCGAAATGGTCTTGCTCCGCTGTTGCAAAGGCGGAACAGCCTCAGGCGAGGAGTTGTTGTCTGTGGCGCACACACTCGCTGCAGCCCGGCGCCTTCGCCGTCAGATCGATGACCCTGACTTGAGACCTCGCTGTTCAGCTCTGCTGGACAACGTGGCAACGCTTCCGGAGCTCGAGCAGCGTTTGAAATTTGCGCTGGAAGAGGGCGGGCGCGTTGCGAACCGAGCGAGTGAATCGTTGGAAGAGTTGCGTCTCCAATGGCAGCTCGCACGGCAGGAGAGGCGTGATCGTTTACAGGCGGTCGTGCGGCGTTGGGCGACTCTGTTGCAAGACACCGTGATCGCGGAACGCCACGATCGTCCGGTTTTGGCGGTGAAGGCTGGTGCTGCGTCTCAATGTCCGGGCATGGTTCACGACAGTTCTTCGTCTGGAAATACTGTTTTCATTGAGCCGAAGAGTGTGATCGGTCTCGGCAATCATCTGGCGGCTCTCGATGGCCGGATCAGAGACGAGGAGCGCAGGGTTTTAGCGGAGCTCAGTGCTGCCGTCGCAGAGCAAAACGATGTGATCAATCGCTTGATGGCCGTGCTGTTGAAGTTAGATCTGGCCTTGGCAAGAGGCCGTTATGGCCAATGGCTCGGTGCCGTACCACCTCGGCTTGAAGCTGAAGCGGATGCATCCTTCCACATTCTGGAGTTGCGCCATCCACTTCTGGTTTGGCAGCAGCGCAAGGAGGGCGGCGCTCCTGTGGTGCCTGTGAGCGTCGAGGTGTCGGAGCAGCTGCGGGTTGTTGCCATCACTGGACCCAACACCGGTGGAAAAACAGTGACCTTGAAAAGCATTGGCTTGGCGGCATTGATGGCCAGAGCCGGTATGTGGATTCCCTGCAACGGCAGTCCCTCACTCCCTTGGTGCGCGCAGGTTCTTGCAGACATCGGCGACGAACAATCGCTTCAGCAGAGTTTGTCCACGTTTAGTGGTCATGTGAAAAGAATCGGCAGCATCCTTCAA
>NZ_JAKUHK010000013.1:0-15818 GCF_023630655.1 Synechococcus sp. MU1655
TGGAAACAAGCAACCCAGAAAGTCTGTGCTGCTGCTTATCGACCATATTTACAAGGATCGATCTATCCGCAAATGGTTGTCGGCTGCGATGACCGACTCAATCGCACTCTGCTGAAAGAATTCAAGGGTCTAGGGGAATAAGGCTATTGCTGTCACTGCAACATAAGAGATTAATCGAAAGTATTTTGTTTGTTATGATAGTCGGAAAGAAAAGAACCGTCGTTGCTTCCTTGGCTAATGAGGCTTGCGAATGTCAAACTTCTCTCTTTTGTTTTTATCGGGCTTATAGGCTGTAATCGTCCATCAGCTGAAGATGCGATGAAATCGTGCGTGAAGTGGGGGAATCAAGGTATCAGTATTCGCAGCTATCAATACGGACTCACGTCACATACAAGAGAATGTTTATATGACAAAGGAAATAGACAGGTGGTTGGTTATGAAAAGGATGCTAAAAGCAATCAAGCAGCCCGCAAAAAAGTAAAGTACTTCAGGTATTGAGCAGAAATGCAAAGCGTAACTCTCCCTGCTCTTGTGTTCCTTGTATCTTTCATGCTGGGACGTGAGACATGCTAACGGTGCAGCACGGGGAAGAGAAGCGTGTACGAAGCGGGACAATGGAAAGATCATCACCAGTAAAAAAATTGATTATCCGAGTCAGTATTTAACATTTAAGGAGTTTTGATTTGCAAGAGTGTTTGGTTAAAACTTCTAGGGCTATTCTGTTTTGCGTCGAAGATTTTAATGTGTGCTTGCATGGGTCTAGAATGTTCTCTAACGAATATAGGGAAAAAGGATTGTCGAGGCTTGGTCGGCAACGCTATTGCAATTTGTGAGTGAGTGTGAGCTGCCAGTATTGAGACAATAACTCATTAATGCTATCTCTATATTCACGAGCCTTGGTCCATTCAAAATTGCGAACTGCATGATGATATTTGCTTATTGCGTCAGACCTTAGGGTTCTAAACTCGATATCACTCATTAGAATATTGCTGTTGCATATCATGGTGGTCTAAAATCTTGAGTTGCAAATTAGTGACCCCCATGCAATGACTTAAAATCGCATGAAAACTGGTTATGAATTTATTAGCGAAGTTATTGATGGGGTCCGTGAGTAGTCGGCGAGAATTAGAGATTATGCAAATTTAACTGTGAGCGCTAATGGCTTTGTGTTGCTATTGTCGGGGTATGAAAAAGGCATTCTTGCTGCTTCCTGTCCTGCTTTTGTTGGCGTCTTGCGGAGCCAATCGGGAGACATGTGCTCTTGCTGCTTCACGACAAATCTCTTACGAGGAAGCAGGGGAGCGGTTGGGGCTGAAGGACAACATAGGAAAGGGGATTAGCTCAGTTGTTAGCAACTACTGTCAGTACTACTACAAGAACTAGATGATTAAAAAGAGAATCCTTCTGTCTTCTGTCGTCCTTGCATCTGTGTTGGTTGGATGCGGGAAGTATGCATCACGGGAGCAGGCAAAAATAGCTTGTGATAAATGGAAGGATAAAGGTGAACGTATTGATTATTTGGTCCACTTTAGCGATTCTGATACTTATGAAAAGTATGTTACGGATAGAGCCTGTAAGTTAGAAGAAGCTACCAGTCAGTTCCTTGGCTTTCAAGGAGAGTTTTCGAGAAAGCAAAGAGAGGTAGAAGGTGAAAGAACGGCTTATCTGGATGTGCCTGAACTTATCAATCTAAAAGTTGTAAAGCGCTTCTATTACTAGCACGGGTGTAAATCAATTTAGCTGTAGTCAATTATTTTAAGCATCTATCCAGGCGTAAAAAGGAAAGATCTGCGAGGTTCCTTCGTGAATATTGCTCTGTTGTGGTGACTAACGCTTTTTTGAAGAGGTCAAGCAATTGTGTTTGACCTGTCTGTACTGGTTGGCGGCTGAATCCTGTGTCTTCCGTTGAGTTCAGCTTCCACGGTTTGCCTTGTTTGGGTTGAGACTTCTTCCAAACAGGACAAGTTCCCAAGCCCGTGGTCGTCCCCCTCGTTTATCACCCGGCCTACAGCGCACCTCTGCCCTCGAGCCATCGCTTCCCGATGGCGAAGTTCAAGTTCCTATTCGAGGCTTTAAGTGACCTGGGGCTGATGACTCCCCAACAGTGGCATCGACCTCTACCTGCTCCCCGCCGCTGGCTCGAAACAGTTCATCAGCGCCGCTATCACGAGGCCTTTGCGCAAGGCACCCTTGATCGCCAAGCTCAGCGCAGGATTGGTCTGCCAGTTACCACTCCCTTGGTACAACGCACGTGGCTGGCTGTTGGAGGAACCCTCCTTACCGCCAGGTTGGCTCTTGAGAATGGTGTGGCCTGCCATCTCGCCGGAGGTACACACCATGCCTTCCCCGATCACGGCAGTGGATTTTGCATCTTCAATGATGTTGCTGTGTCAGCCAGGGTCCTTTTGGATGAGGGGCGACTGCAGCGCTTGATGATTGTGGACTTGGACGTGCATCAAGGCGATGCCACTGCGCTGATCTTTGCTGAGGAACCGCGGGTCTTCACATTTTCTGCCCACAGCGCATCCAATTTTCCATCACGAAAGCAGAGCAGCGATTGTGATCTGCCATTCGTGGATGGTGTGGAGGATCAGGCTTACGTTGCTGCGGTTGGTGAGGTGCTTCCCTCACTCCTCGATCGCTTTAAGCCTGAGTTGGTGCTTTACAACGCTGGAGTGGATCCGCATCGAGACGATCGACTCGGGAGGCTCTGTTTATCCGATAGGGGACTATTGCAACGCGATCATCTCGTGTTTGATGCCTGCCTGCGTCGTCAGATCCCTGTGGCCAGCGTGATTGGGGGTGGTTACGACGCCATTGAGCCCCTCGTGATGCGTCACGCTCTGGTGTTCAGAGCTGCGGCAGACCAGGAGAGATTGCATGGTCTTTAGCTGGGCAACATTTCAGTCTTCCGCCCAGATATAGCGCGTGAGCTCTGATGAATTCGGCTCTGGAGCATTGAGGGCAAAGTCCACGCAGTCCTGCACTTCAGCATCAATCTCTTTTTCGATCGCGCGCAGTTCATCAGCGCTCACCAACCCTTCGCCAATAAGATCGCGTTCAAAGGCCTTGAGGGGATCGCGCTTGGCCCAGAATTGCTTTTCTTCCTCGGCTCGGAGTTCATCAGGGTCGGCAAGCGAATGACCTCGGAATCGATAGGTGAGGCATTCAAGAACCGTTGGACCCTCCCCTGCCCGTGCCCGTTCGATCGCCCGTTCAGCAGCGGCTCGTACGGCAAGCACGTCCATACCATCCACCTCTTCCCCTGCCATTCCGAAGGCAGCAGCCTTTCGCCAGATTTCCGGATCGCTGGTGGCGCGGTCATGGGCCATGCCGATGGCCCACTTGTTGTTCTCCACCACAAACAGGATGGGCAACTTCCAAAGTTGGGCCATGTTGAGGCATTCAAAAAATTGCCCGTTGTTGCAGGTTCCATCTCCAAAAAAGGCTGCGGTGACGGAGTCACTGCTGGAATCACCCATGGCATCACGCCTGTAGCGACTGGTGAAGGCAGCGCCTAAGGCAACAGGGATTCCCTCGCCGATAAACGCAAAACCGCCCAGCAGGTGATGGGCTTTCGAAAACAAATGCATCGAGCCGCCCCGACCCTTGCTGCAGCCGGTTTCCTTGCCAAACAATTCACTCATGACCTCACGGGCTGGGACGCCTGCGCTTAAGGCATGAACGTGATCGCGATAGGTGCTGCAAAACCAGTCGTGTTGACGCTTCATGGCGCCGATCACGCCGGTACTCACCGCTTCTTGGCCGTTATAGAGGTGAACGAAACCAAACATCTTTCCGCGGTAGTACATCTCCGCGCATTTGTCTTCAAAACGGCGACCCAGGGTCATGTCGCGGTACAGCGCCAACCCTGTCTCGCGATCCACGCTGGCTCTTTGACTGGTCACGAGAGACGACAAGCGCTCGGCATGAGCTCCCATCGGGGACGCGCCATTCGCAAGCTTTTGATCGATGCCCGCCGCTGCGCCTACTGCGATGTCCTGACTCATGGCACCACCTCTTTGACAACGAACTTTAAGGGGCCGTGTTGAGGCGATGGGCAAAACCCCTTTCGCTGCCTAAAGTCTCTCTGCTAATGAACGCAACGCTGGTGGAATTGCCCATCGATCATTTCCGCCTGTTGGGCGTCAGCCCTTCAGCTGAAACCGAGTCGGTGTTGCGGACGCTGCAGTTGCGTCTTGATCGCTGTCCAGATCAGGGTTTCACCCATGAGGTCCTCATGCAGAGGGCTGAGTTGTTGCGGCTTTCTGCCGACCTCTTGAGCGATGCGTCGCGTCGGCAGGACTACGAGAGCACCCTTCTCCAATTGGGTCGTGATCATCCGGAAGAGACAGCGGGGCTGGAATTGGCTTCCAGCCGTGAGGTCGCCGGTTTGATGTTGCTATGGGAGGCCCATGCACCGCACGAGACCTTTCAGCTCACCCGCCAGGTGCTGCAACCTCCTCAGGCGCCCGTGCTCGGTAGTGGTCGCGAGTCGGACCTTGCCCTCTTGGCGGCACTCTCTTGCCGTGATGCGGCCCGTCAAGACCAGGACCAGCGCCGGTATGAATCCGCTGCCGGGCTGCTGACTGAGGGACTGCAGTTGCTCCAACGTATGGGCAAGCTTCCCGATTATCGGCAGCGGCTTGAAACGGACCTAGAGCAGCTCACTCCCTATCGAATTTTGGATCTGTTGAGCCGTGATCTGGCCGAGCAATCAGCCCGTCAAGACGGACTGGTGATGCTGGAAACCTTTGTTCAAAAGCGCGGTGGTCTGGAGGGGGAGGCTGCCGAATTGACCACGGCTGGCATGGACCAGGGCAGTTTTGAGCTGTTTTTCCAGCAGATTCGCCGTTTTCTCACTGTTCAAGAACAGGTGGATCTGTATGGACGTTGGGAGCGGTTTGGTTCCTCTGATGCCAGCTTCCTTTCCGTGATGGCCTTGGTAGCCGCTGGATTTTCCCAACGCAAGCCTGAGCGTGTTCAGGACGCCCGCAGCAAACTTCAATCCCTGGTGTTCGTTGGTTTGGATCTCAATCCATTGCTGGGATGCATGGATCTTTTGCTCGGTGATGTGGATCGGGCCTTGGAGCATGTTCATGCCAGCCCGGATGCGGAGCTGCAGGAATGGCTGGCGAACCACCCCAGTGATGATCTCGCGGCCCTTTTCGATTACTGCCGTACCTGGCTGGGACGGGATGTGCTCCCCGGCTATCGCGATGTCGATGCCCAGGTTGTTGACCTGGAGGCCTGGTTTGCTGATCGAGATGTCCAGGCGTATGTGGAGAGTCTGGAGCGCAAGGAGGGGCGAAGCCTGCTAACGCCCGATCCATCAGCAAAGTCTGCTCCAGACAAGGACTGGAGCTTTGGAAATCTCCCTCCATTGGGTCTTGATCCAGAGGGCTCCATGCCCCTTTCTTTTGGAGATGGGGAGGCCTTTTCTGACGACAGTTCAGATTCAGCTGTCGACGAGGCAAGAGGGAGTGGACTGAGCAGCTTTATCCCAGCGGCCTGGACAAATCTGAAAAGCCGACGCCCATCCCTATCCCGACTCTCAGAGTCTCGCCGCAAACTGTCCAGCCGGACCCTGTCACGTCTTTCACGGTCGCGGCTTTCGATGTCGCGCTTGTCCCTCTCCAGGCTTTCCCTGCCACAGCTTTCGCTCTCTCGGCTGTCGATGAATAGCCCTTCTTTGCGGCAAAACAGGCGTGCTTTGTGGATCGGCTCAGGGGTGGTTCTGGTGGTTGTGGTGGTTGTGTTCAGCCTTGTCGGGCTGAGGCGCGAGGCACAGCAGGAAATCGCAACCACCGCACCAACGAAACCCACGGAGGATGCCCTACCCATTGCTGATGACGTGTCTTCTCCGCCGAAGGCCACGCTCAAGGAGGAACCCCTTAGGTCCAGCGAACGCATTGCGCCTTTAGCGGTGGCAAAACCGAGTGAGGTTCAGCTGCAAGCCCTTCTCCAGGCATGGCTTGACCTCAAGGCAACGGCGTTGCTTCAAAAGGGTGGGACGGAATCCCTCGCTGATGTGGCTCGTCCAGTGCTTGTGGGTCGCGTGCGTGATCAGCAGGCCGCCTTATTGCAGGATGGCCTCGTCCAAAACATCCAGGCTTCGATCACCTCGATTCAGACGGTGAGTTCAACGCCTTCTCGCATTGAAATAAGAGCACAACTCACCTACCGCGATCAAACTCTGAATGAACAGGGAGAGGTGGTTGCTGAAACTCCTGCTGGCAACTTGCCGGTCACCTACATCCTTGGCCGAGATCCAGATGGTTGGCGCCTGCAGGCTTATATCCCGGGCTAGCCACCTTGCTTAGACGCTCGCTGTCTCTGCATCCACCCATGATGTTCAACAAAGGGCCGGGACTTTTACAGTTGGATCCAGTGCCGCGCGGACTTCCTCCATGTTTGACGAGCTTTCAGCCCGTTTTGAAGATGCCGTCAAAGGGCTGAGGGGCCAGGACACAATCTCCGAAACGAATGTGGAGGGGGCGCTCAAGGAGGTCCGGCGGGCGCTCCTCGAGGCAGACGTGAGTCTGCCGGTGGTGAAGGATTTTGTCTCTGAAGTTCGTGAAAAAGCGGTCGGGGCTGAGGTTGTTCGTGGTGTAACGCCCGACCAGAAGTTCATTCAGGTTGTGCATGAGCAGCTTGTCGACGTGATGGGCGGCGGCAATGCCCCGCTCGCGAAGGCCGATCAAGCGCCCACGGTGGTGTTGATGGCTGGGTTGCAGGGAGCCGGTAAAACCACGGCGACGGCCAAGTTGGGTCTTCATTTAAAGGATCAGGGTCGCAGGGCCCTGATGGTGGGTGCCGATGTGTACCGCCCTGCTGCAATTGAGCAGCTGAAGACCCTCGGCGGTCAGATCGGTGTGGATGTGTTCAGTCTTGGCATTGAGGCGAAGCCTGAGGCCATCGCAGCTGCCGGTTTGGCCAAGGCAAAAGATGAGGGGTACGACACCCTCTTGGTCGACACGGCTGGCCGTTTGCAAATCGACTCCGAGATGATGGAGGAGATGGTGCGGATTCGTGGCGCTGTGCAGCCCGATGAGGTGCTGTTGGTGGTGGATTCGATGATTGGCCAGGAGGCGGCCGAGCTCACCCGCGCTTTCCACGATCAGGTGGGGATTACCGGAGCTGTGCTCACGAAGCTCGATGGTGATTCACGCGGTGGTGCGGCGCTGTCGATTCGCAAGGTGAGCGGTCAGCCGATCAAATTCATCGGTACGGGCGAAAAGGTTGAGGCTCTTCAGCCTTTCCACCCCGAGCGGATGGCGAGTCGCATTCTCGGGATGGGGGACGTGCTCACGCTGGTGGAGAAGGCGCAGAAAGAGGTTGAACTCGCTGACGTTGAAAAAATGCAGAAAAAGCTGCAAGAAGCGTCGTTTGATTTTTCAGATTTCCTGCAGCAAATGCGCTTGATCAAGCGCATGGGTTCCCTTGGGGGACTGATGAAAATGATCCCTGGGATGAACAAAATCGACGACGGCATGCTCAAGCAGGGAGAGCAGCAGTTGAAAAAAATCGAAGCGATGATCGGTTCGATGACAGCGGCGGAACGGACGCAGCCTGAGTTGCTGGCAGCGCAGCCCTCGAGGCGCCGCCGGATTGCCTCAGGATGCGGCTACCAAGCAGCAGATGTCGACAAAGTGCTGGCTGATTTCCAAAAGATGCGCGGCTTTATGCAGCAGATGACCAAAGGCGGGGGAATGCCTGGAATGCCAGGGATGCCAGGCATGGGTGGAGGTGGATTCCCCGGAATGGGTGGCGGAATGCCAGGCATGGGTGGAGGCATGCCCGGAATGCCAGGGATGGGGGGTGGAATGCCAGCTGGGCAGCCTGGAGCAGCTCCCCGTCGGCAGCGCCCTTACAAGAAGAAGAAGGGTTTTGGTCAGCTTTGAGTCCGCGGCACGGTAGGTTGGTCGCTTAGCGCAACGATTTTGCTGTGCTGAATTCCACCTTTAAGCAAGCGCCACGATGATCAAGCTCCGCCTGAAGCGGTTCGGTAAGAAGCGGGAAGCGAGTTTCCGCCTCGTGGCCTGCAACAGCACGTCACGCCGAGATGGCCGCCCCCTGCAGGAGCTGGGTTTTTACAACCCACGCACCAAGGAGACCCGCTTAGACGCCGAGGCCCTACGTGTGCGCCTCAGTCAGGGTGCTCAGCCCACCGATGCCGTTCGCTCCCTGCTCGAGAAGGGCGGATTGCTCGAAAAGTCTGTGCGACCTGCTGAGACCATCGGCAAGTTGAAGCAAGCTGCTGCCCGCGAAGCTGCCGGGAAGAAGGCTGCAAAAGAAGCAGCAGAAGCCAAGGCTGCAGAAGCAGCAGCGGCAAGTGAATCTGACGATTCAGGCACTGAATCAGCCGAAGGCTGATCAAATCCATGCGCGAAGCTGCCGCAACAGGTCGCTTCGTCCTTGATCTACCCCATTCTGAAGCCGCTCTTGCGTTAGCAGGATCGGCGGAACAGACCCTGCATCAATTGGAGGCCCTCACCGGTGCGTCCCTTGTGATGCGGGGTCTTCAGCTTGAAATGTCTGGCCATCTTGTCCAGATCGAACGTGCTGCCGCGGTGGTGGAGTTGGTCCGGCCGATCTGGCAGCACGGTCAAGCGGTGTCTCAAGTTGATCTGCAATCAGCGTTGGGAGCCTTAAACACCGGCCAAGCTGAAGATCATGTCGCCATGGGCGATCAGGTGCTCGCCCGCAACCAAAAGGGCAACCTTCTGCGTCCGCGCACGTTGCGTCAGAAGAAGTACGTGGATGCGATGGAGCGCCATGACCTCACCTTTGCGCTTGGTCCTGCCGGGACGGGAAAAACATTCCTGGCGGCCGTGCTGGCCGTGCGCATGCTCACGGAGCGAAAGGTTGAGCGCTTGATCCTCACGCGGCCAGCCGTTGAGGCTGGAGAGCGTCTTGGTTTTCTTCCTGGCGACTTACAGCAAAAAATTGACCCCTATCTCAGGCCTCTCTACGACTCCTTGCATGCCCTGCTTGGACCTGAGAAAACCACCTCTCTGCTTGACAAAGGTGTGATTGAAGTGGCTCCACTCGCTTATATGCGAGGTCGAACCCTGGCCGGCGCGTTTGTGATTCTTGATGAGGCGCAAAACACCACGCCTGCCCAGATGCGCATGGTGCTCACGCGTTTAGGGGAGCGCTCACGCATGGTTGTCACGGGTGATATCACCCAGCAGGATTTACCTCCTGGCCAGTTGAGTGGTTTGGTGGAAGCAGCGCAGGTGATGGAGGGGGTGGCCGGTGTTGCCGTCTGTCATCTCACAGCGGCTGATGTGGTGCGCCATCCGCTAGTGCAACGCGTAGTGGAGGCCTATGCCAGCTTTGATGACCAATCTGACCCTCAAACAGCAGCTGATACGACCCGGCTCAGGGGTCCTGAATAGGGATCAGCAACTGTAATTTTTGTCACCTGCTCGCAGATGGGGTCAGGGTTTAGAAAGGTTTACCTTTTGATCTGAATCGATAGGGGGATCCACACTTCTGCTGTCGGCCAATCCCTGTCATCGCTGGCAAGATATGGGCAGTCTTCAGTGAAAGGCATGCCAGCCAGCAGTAATTTTCAAGAGGCCATCCGCGAGGCCCAATCAAGTGCTCTTGTGGGCCCCAATGTTGTCAATAAAGCCCTGCCCTATGTGGGTGGCGGCATGGTGCTCACTGCCGCAGGTGTTTTAGGTGGTATTTCCACCCTTGCCTCCCTGGGAGGACAGACGTTCCAAACTCTGTCTTTCGTTGCGATCATCCCTTGGTTCATCTTGTTTTTTGTCGCTCAAAACGCGGCTAAAAAAGGGAATAACGGAACGGCTCTCCCCCTTCTAGCCACCTTCAGTTTGCTCACAGGGTTTACCCTCACAGGCTTAGTTCTTCAAGCCGTCGCTGTGGCAGGTGCTGCTTCGATTGGCATTGCCACGCTCGCGACCGGCCTCACCTTTGCGATTGCCTCCGTGGTTGGCAGAAGGATGAGCGATAGCGTTGGACAGGCTTTATCTGGTGTGGTGGGGCTTGGCCTCATTGGTTTGATTATTGCCATGGTGGTGCAATTAATCGGCAGTTTCTTCGCTCCAGGTGTCTTTGCTGTTGGCACGTTTGAATTGATGATTGCCGGTTTCGGCACTGTGTTGTTTGTAGGCATGGCCTTCGTGGACTTCTATACGATGCCTCGCACCTACCGCGATGATCAATATCTTGCAGGTGCGTTGGGAATGTATCTCACCTATATCAATCTGTTTATCTTCATTTTGCGTTTGATCATTGCCCTTCAGGGTGGTGGTCGTCGTGACTGAGTTTGCTTGAGGTGGCAAACCTCAATCTCAAGTCATTTTTTCAATCCCGGCAATGTCCGGGATTTTTTATGGACAGTGTGTGTCGACCTGTAAGGAATTAAGGCGGATTGAACGACGCTTTGCTCTATTGACATCGAGGTTGGCAAGGCCATTCATGCCCAAGAAGAGTGCAGAGACAATGGGGAATGACCAGGGCAATCGACGGGTTCAATTCATTCTGCGAATAGCAATTGCCGCCGCCTTAGGCGGTTTTCTGTTTGGTTATGACACGGCCGTCATCAATGGGGCTGTGTCTTCCATTCAATCCACATTCAACGCGTCTGCCGTGAATCTCGGACTTGCGGTGTCGTCAGCACTCCTGGGGTCTGCAGCTGGTGCCTTGGGTGCTGGTTGGCTTGCTGATGGGATTGGACGTCGCCGAAGTATGTGGCTTGCGGCGCTTTTGTTTGTTGTGAGTGCACTGGGCTCTGCATTGGCGTCCCGATTGATTGATCTGGTGGCCTGGCGCTTGATTGGGGGTGTGGCGGTGGGTTTTGCCAGTGTGCTTGCGCCTGCCTATATCGCAGAAATCTCACCAGCGGAGATGCGTGGCCGCACGGGGTCTTTGCAGCAATTGGCCATTGTTCTGGGGATTTTTATTGCGCTTTTGAGTGACTATTTATTGGTTCTTGCCACCCCAGATCAAAACCCCATGTCGCCTTTGGGGGCGATGGCGGCATGGAGATGGATGTTGATGTCTGAGATGGTTCCTGCTGTGATTTATGGGGCCATGGTGTTGCAAATACCAGAAAGCCCTCGCTATCTGGTGCAAAAAGGTCGGATTGAGCAGGCTCGTTTGGTGATCTGCAAAACCCTTGGCGAGCCCACACAACCGGTGATTGATCGGATTCAATTCAGTCTTGGCAACCATGAAGGGAGTTCAATTGCTGATCTTTTTTCAAGGCGAACATTGCTTCTTCCTATTGTTTGGACAGGGATATTGCTGGCGGTGTTTCAGCAGTTTGTGGGTATTAATGTTATCTTTTATTACTCAAGTTCATTGTGGAAGTCCGTTGGTTTCAGTACGACGGACAGCCTGATTATTACTGTTATTACTTCAGTCACGAATGTCGTGACGACCTTCCTGGCGATTCTTACGATTGATCGATTGGGGCGGCGTCCGTTGCTGTTGATGGGTTCCGTTGTGATCACGATCAGCTTGGGGCTGATGAGTTGGGCTTTTGCTGGAGCTCCGATCGTGAATGGTGCGCCTGCGCTTTCAGGGGCTTCCTCATGGGTGGCCTTGATTTCAGCCAACGTTTTCGTCTTTGCTTTTGGCTTCTCTTGGGGACCGGTGATGTGGGTTCTCTTGGGAGAGATGTTCAATAACCGCATTCGTGCCCTCGCCTTGGGGTTGTCTGCCACCGTGAATTGGTTAGCGAATTTTGTGATCTCCACCACCTTCCCTGTCTTCCTTGAGTCGTCAGGACCGTCCCTGGCCTATGGCCTGTATGCCACGGCTGCGGCGATTTCGTTTTTCTTTGTTCTATTCATGGTGCGGGAAACCAAGGGCCGGGAACTGGAGGACATGGTCTGACGGCTTCCGTCTTTTGGTTGAGGTTTGAGTTGGTTTTGCGTGGTTTCAGGCGTTGTGGCACATCGTTCCTCGTCACGGCGCTGGCACTCCTGTCTTCCCTGGAACCCCAGCTTGCGTGGGCGGAAGAGGTCAAAACCACGACAGATGCGGTCTGGCAGGTCACGCCTCAACCGTTGTTGCACAACTGGTTGGATCTGCCTGACTGGGTTTCGTTCTCGTTGGGATACGTCAATGAAATCAATGGCAATCCTTCCGGAGGTTTGCAGCAGAGGGTTACATACACTCACAATCTCTCTTTAAACACAAGTTTTTCCTCTGGGTTTCGTCGCCCAGAATCCGAATGGGATGAATTTGATGCATGGAAGTTGGTGATCAATGCATCTCAACGTTCCGGTACAAGCCTGTCTGAAAAGATCCCGAATGCGCAGTCTGTTCAGCAAATTTTTGGTTATGGGCAAACGTTCCGACTCGCTGGTCTTTGGGTTGAGCGCAATCAAAGCGAAACAGGCTTGCTCAAAGTAAAGCTCGGAAAAATGGCAACATTTGATGACTTTGCTTCATCACCGCTGCTTTGTTACTACAGCAATAATGGCTTTTGTGGCCAAATCTGGGGTGTCCCTAATTCACTCCCCGTGGCGGCCTACCCCGCTAATCAGTATGGAGCGGTCCTTCACTTAGGTGATCATGATCGTCATACCTTGCGCTATGGAATTTATCAAATTAATCCGAAAGGATTTGAGCCAGGATTTCATGGTGCTGATTTCCAAATCTCTCCATCTGCAAACGGCCTTGCCCAGTTTTTGCAAGTCGACATTCCCTTCGCAAAGCGATCTTCAATTCCTGTTAAAAAGACAGAGAGCGGCCATTTGCAAATTGTCCCCGAGGATGAAAAGGATTTTGATTATGTTTCAGGACTGCCAACCCCCGGGCTGCAGTTGGGTGGTTGGTTAGGGCGATGGGATTTTCCTCTTGTGAAGGATCCGCTCCAAATTTCTAAGGACAACAATGGCGTTTATGGACTGGTGTCGGTGCCCATGACCCTCAACAACTTGGTGTTGGACGGACAGCTTTGGGCGAATGCATCGCTTGGATTGAATTCCGATGTGCAGCAGATTCCTATGTTTTATGCCGGTGGTTGGGTCGGGAAAGGATTATTTCGGAATCGCCCTGATGACACGGTGGTGCTTGGCTTCTCCCATGCCAGGTGGAGTCCATCAGTGCAGACGAATCAGGTATGGGAATCGATTGTTGAATTGGGTTATCAGTTTGCATTGGGGGACAACGTCAGTATTCAGCCCAACCTTCAAGTGGTATTTAATCCTTCAGGGACAGGTTCGGTGCCGGATGCTTTGGTGTTGGGGATGCAAATGTCTTTCTTGTTCTAATTTGAACGTCACGCATTTGAACGTCGCGACTTAGTCGGCGACCGCTTCAATCGCGCGTGCAATCGCTTTCTTCTGGTTTGCGTCGTATCCCCAGCGATCGAGAAAAGCCACATCCTGTCCTTGATTGTGGCTTGCTGCTGCCAACAAGGTTTCTAAGCGTGCCTTGACGCTGTGGGGTTCGAGTTGGCGTAGCAACTCGGTGCAGCGCAGGTTGACGCGCTCCGAACCTGCAGCTTGCAAATCATCCGATTGCTTGCGGTGGTGTACCACCATCGCGGCGCTCATGGCGAGATTGCGAGCGGTGAGATCCACCACTCCTTCACCACAGGAACGCAGTTTGCCCACCAGCGCTTCAGGCAATCGATCCATCAGGGCACTATCCCCAGCCAGGCTGATCACAAAGAAGCCCCGCGCTCCATCGCGACTGGCCACAAGCTCCCCGACTCGATCGGCGATCACCTCATCGCTGATTTCTTCTTGATCCCATTGCTGGAGCCAGACAGCGGCGATCTCCATCGCCTGTTGAAACGTCGGCGCTTGCACGGAATCCGAAACTTGCGACTCGGTTTCTGACGGAACAGTCGAGGCCTGATCTGTCATGGGGCTTGAGGCACGGGGGTTAGGTCTCTCATCAGATTAGGCAGACAGGTCTTGGCAGCGTCTTTTTCAACACTTGTTCGAGACACCCTTCTCTTGACGCAAGCATCGCCAAAGTAGGGACAATCATCTGGAGACGTGTGGAAGCTCATGATCTCCGTGTGAAGCTGCCAACGGGGCATTGGCAGGCCTTACTGCGTCATTGCCAGCAAAGCGGTGAGTCACATGGCGCCGTGGTGCGCAAAGCATTGGCGGATTACCTCGACCTAGATCATCAAACCCTTTGGCAGCTGTCCACCTCCACCGCCGTTGTGGAAGGGGTTTTTGGAGGTGCCCTTCAGGTGAAAGACCTGCTCGACCATGGCGACTTTGGTCTTGGCACCTTTGAACAACTTGATGGTGAAGGGATTCTTCTTGATGGGGTCTGTTGGCAGGCGAGGGCAGATGGCAGCCTGATCAAGGCGCCGCCTGATGAGGCCATCCCTTTTTGGGTTGCCACCCATTTCCAGGCTGAACGTCAGATCAGCGTGATTGACATCGTCAGTATTGAGGATCTTGGCGCGCGGATCGACCCGTTTCGGCCCGGAGCCAACTTGTTCGTGGCGATCCAAATTAAAGGGGTGTTTGAACGGGTTGAGATGCGAACGGTGTCGAGGGTGCCTGAAGGTGTGGGCTTGCTCGAGGCTTCCAACAACCAAGCCATGGTTTGCATCGAGAAGGTGTCTGGAACCTTGGTGGGGTTTTGGAGCCCTGAGCACACCACCAGCTTGAACATCCCTGGTTATCACTTTCACTTTCTTTCGGACGATCACAGCAGCGGTGGTCATGTCCTGGATCTCAAAGCGGATTCTTTGGAGGTTGAACTGGACTTTCAATCGAATCTCAGGCTGGCTCTACCAGAAACCAAGCAGTTTCTTGAGGCTGATCTATCCCATGACATCAGCGAACAACTCCATAGGGCGGAAACCAAACCTCAGGACTGAGTCGGTGACAGCGCAGACTTAAACGATGGTTGAGTCTCTTTCTGGTTCGTTCACCAGCGATAAGCCCAAGGGATTTCGCTCTGGGTTTGTTGCGCTGATTGGCCGCCCCAATGTGGGGAAATCCACGCTGGTGAATCAGCTCATCGGCGACAAGATTGCGATCACCTCACCCGTGGCCCAAACCACCCGCAATCGGTTGCGCGCGATCCTCACCACGGATGAAGCCCAGCTGATCCTGGTGGATACGCCAGGCATTCATAAGCCCCATCACTTATTAGGGGAGCGGCTAGTTCGTAGTGCCCGATCAGCGATTGGGGAGGTGGATCAAGTGCTGCTTTTACTGGAGGGATGCGAGGCCCCGGGACGGGGTGATGCTTTCATCGTGCAATTGCTGCGACAGCAGTCCTTGCCGGTGCAGGTGCTGCTCAACAAGTGGGATTTGGTTCCTTTGGAGCAGAAGGATGCTGCCGATGCGGCCTACCGAGAGCTTCTCAGCGAGACCGATTGGCCGGTCCATCGCTGTAGCGCCCTGAGCGGTGATGGCTGCCCCGAGTTGGTGAAGGCGATTAGTTCTTTGATGCCCGAGGGGCCCCAGCTGTATCCATCGGACATGGTGAGCGATCAGCCTGAGCGCTTGCTGATGGGAGAACTAATCCGTGAACAGGTGTTGCTCAATACGCGCGAAGAGGTGCCCCACAGCGTTGCGGTGAGCATTGATCGCATTGAGGAGATGCCGGCGAAGGGCAAGGGACATGGGCGTACGGCGGTGTTGGCCACGGTGTTGGTGGAGCGCAAAAGCCAGAAGGGAATTTTGATTGGCAAAGGCGGGGCCATGCTTAAAACGATTGGTCAGGGCGCGCGTCTGCAGATGCAGACCTTGATCGATGGTCCGGTGTATCTCGAGCTGTTCGTGAAGGTGGTTCCCGATTGGCGAAGTAAGCCGGCCAGACTCGCGGAGTTGGGGTATGTGGGTGAT
>NZ_JAKUHK010000014.1:0-15712 GCF_023630655.1 Synechococcus sp. MU1655
CCGGCGCGCCTGGCGTCCTCCCGCCTTCCCGACAAGGTATTGGCTGACATCGGCGGCAAGCCCATGATCCAGAGGGTGCTTGAACGGTGTGCTCAAGCGGAGGGGCCAGCCGCTGTGGTGCTTTGCACGGATAGTGAGCGGTTGCAGCGTTTGGCGGCGGGTTGGGGGTATTCCGTGTTGATGACTGCGGAGACCTGCAGTTCCGGCAGTGACCGGATTGCCTCTGTGGCGGATCAGCTGGTGGCGTTGGCTTGGGGAGAGCAGACGGAGTCCTGGGATGCTGCACAGCGGCAGCAGCGGTTGGTGAGCACCGCCGTGATCAATGTGCAGGGAGATCAGCCCTTTCTGGATTCTGCTGTGGTGTCGCAGATGGTGGTGGAGTTTGGCAAGCGTGATCCGGTGCCGGCGGTGGTGACGCCCGTGTATCGCCTCTCCGCCGCCACCATCCACAACCCAGCGGTGGTGAAGACATTGCTGGCCCATGACGGCCGGGCCCTGTATTTCTCGCGCTCAGCGGTGCCCCATGTGCGAGATGTGGATCCTGCTGATTGGCATCAGCACGCCCCTTACTGGGGGCATGTGGGAATGTATGGCTTCCGTGGAGATGTGCTTGCGGGGTGGAATCAGTTGCCCTCCTCGCCGCTTGAAGATTTGGAACGGTTGGAGCAGCTGCGCTTGATTGAGGCTGGCCATACGATCACCACCTTCACAGTGGAAGGCACATCGTTGTCTGTAGATACGCCGGAGCAGCTGGATGAGGCACGTCGCCTTGCGGATTCATCCATTGACCCGTGATGTCAAGAACACTCATTCGTCGTCTGACGTATGTCTCAGCCTCAGCTGTTGTTTTGCTGATCGTCTGGATGTTGATCCAGGATCTTCAGGGCATCAATTCCAAGCCTTTTGGTTCCGATGCACTTCAAAATGTTCGTTCCAGTGTCAATCTTTTCAAGCATGGGGTTTACAGCAGTCAGCCCATCTCTGCAGATGTCACTCCAGGCTATCGACGAGAGCCATTCCCTAACTTCTTTCTGGGCCTTTGTCTGAGGATTAAAGATATTTTGTCTCCAGGTTTTTTGGATCAAGTTGGTCGTCCCTTCGCTGAATCTTTCATCGCTTTTGTTAAGCAAGTGAATTTAATTTGGGCGGCTGTCCTCTTTGTGGGCATGTGGTTTACAACAGCATTGGTCGTTTCTCCGTTGTTGGCTGCACACTGGCTAGCTTCTGTTGAGATTTTTTTAGTCAATAAATATTTTGTCGTCAACGAAGTCAATCGTGTAAAAACAGAATTGGTTGTTGCAACTATTCTTGTTTGGCTTGGTTTTTTCTTGTTGAAGGCGGTGCGTTCGAGATCTTGGCGCTGGTTCTTCGTTGCTGGTTCAGTCTTTGGACTCGTGGCCTTGACGAAAGCGTCAGCCGCATACGTGGGCTTGGTCGTGATCCCATTGGCAGCGTTTGCTTTGTCCGGAGTCCGCAAGCGTTTCTGGCCGTTGCTGCTTGCGATTTCGTTCGGATTCATTCTGACAGTAGCGCCATGGTTGGTTCGGAATCAAGTGCATTTCTCGAAGCCTGTGATTGCTGGAGGTGGTGACGATGTGTTGCTGATTCGATCAGTTTTTAATCAGATGAATGCTCGGCAGTTTGGTGACGCTTTTTATGCTTATGCTCCAGAAAAAGTGCGTCTTGATTTGCTGGAATCTTGGATTGGGCTTTCGGAGGCAGAGTTCTCCTGTGATGGAAGGCTTGCGGTTTTTACCCGGGATCTTGAGTGCGATCGTCAAGCCTTAAAGGAGCAGCGTTACGGGGATGTTCTTTCATTTTATCAGCGTGGAAAAAGGGCTATACCGCTTGAACTATCTCTTGATAAGTCGCAAAAGATGTCATTGGCATTGAGTCAATTTCGAGAGAAGCCTCTCAATGCATTATTGACAGTTTTCCCGATTGGCTGGAGGGGGTTTTGGGGGTTCCGTGGCGAAACATGGCCCGGCATTGTGTTGAATTTCACAGCTTATTTATCCCTTCTTCTGGCTCCAGTTCTGGCATTGGTTGAACGGCGACGTTCTTGGCTGATGGTTTCGATTGTGCCAGTTTCTTTGTTTGCTTTCTACAGCTTATTTAGTCATTTCTTGCCACGCTATTCATCCCCTTTCGTTCCTGTTGCATTGATTTGCCTTTCGATGTTGGTGGTGGATATTCTGGAAAGGCTTTCAAAGCGTCTGAGTCCAGGGTCAAAACCCATCGTGCGATTGTCTTGATGTTGTGATCAATGTGAATTCAATCAGATCGCTTGTCGATCATGTCGGCGAGGAGAGCAAATAAGAAGACATTTAGGCTTGCAAATCCCAGTAGTACTGTCTTGTCAGTAAGGTTGTTGAGAGCGGTTAAATCGTAAATCCCACTGATTGTAAAAAGAACTGCTAATACTGCAATCAATGGCGCGAGAAGGCGCATTGGTGCAAAGTACATTCCTGTTCGCAAGATTAATTGAGTGAAGCGCAATGTGTCTCTAATTGGTTTGATATGGCTCTTGCCAATTCGTTTGGTGTAGCTGATCGGTATGAACTCGACGGCGTAACGATTGCGCAGCAGGCAAATGGTAATGGTGGTGGTGAAGCTGAAACCGTCAGGCAGGAGCTTGAGGAAATGAAGTGATCGATCTCGTCTGAAAATTCTCAGGCCTGAATTCATATCAGGGACTTCTGTGCCGCAGAGGAATGACACCCATGGAACCAGGATCATTTTCGGAATTGAGCGGATCTTGGAGTAATCAACGTTCTCTCCAGTTCTCGCGCCAACCACCATGTCGAGATCATTGCTGGTGATCTTTCGAATCAGTTCCGGTATGCGCTCATTGGGATAGGTGCCGTCAGCATCAGTGATGCAAATGTAATCGCTTTGGCTTCGCCGGATTCCGGTTTTCAGGGCGGCTCCATATCCCTGATTCCGGTTGTGATGTATGACGAGTAATTCGCCAGCTTGGCTTTCGGCTGCTAAGGAATTCAGGACATGTTCGGATCCATCCGTGGATCCATCATTGACAGCAATGATCTCTACATTCTTGATGTCGGAGTTTCGAACGACTGTCCAAATGCACTCGATCGTCTCGCGAATCGCGTGTTTTTCGTTGTAACAAGGAATGATTATTGAGGTCTTCATAGTTTGAATTTTCTTAGTTGAGTTTAATTCATGACCTTTGCATCATTGGCTGCTTCACTTGGCATGCCTTTCACTTCATCACTCGTACTTGCCATACCTGGCTTCACTGTTTGATTGGCTCTTGGGCGGTTGTGTGGTGCCTTTGTCGCTTCCCTCAACCCAGTCCCCATCAGTCGTTGCGATCCCTCCAGCCCTGTTCCTTCAGTTGCTTCCAGGCCCCGCGAGCCTGAAGAATTCGCTCCGCCAGTTCGCGCACGGCACCCTGGCCTCCCTGGCCATGCAGCACTGCATCGGCTTGCTGGCGGAGTGGCCGGCAGGCGTCACTGGGGGCGAGGAGCAGTCCGACGCTGCGGCGCACGGCCAGATCATTGAGGTCATCGCCGAGGTATCCGGTGCGTTCGGGTGTCACCCCCAAGCGTTGTTGCAGATCTGCCAGCGCCACCGGTTTGTCCTTGATACCCACCAAGCAATCACGGATGCCGAGCTGTTTGGCTCTGGCTTCCGTCGCGCCACCTTGGCCACCACTCAGGAAAGCCAGGTTCACGCCAACGCCTTGAAGCAGGCGTAATCCGAGTCCATCGCGGACGTCAAAACGTTTCAGAAGTTGCCCCTGGGCATCGATCCAAAGGCCTCCATCGGTCAGCACTCCATCCACGTCCAGCACTAGCAATTCAAGGTCTTGGAGGGCTTGGCGTTGCCGTTGCCATTGCCATTCACGCAGGAGCTTCTTCATGCAAGCCCCGCTTGCACCAAGTCGTGCAGGCGCAGCAACCCTTGAAATTCGCCGTTGGCATTCACCACCGGCATCACAGAAATGGGTTTGCGCCGGTTGTGTTCCATGGTCTGAATGGCTTCAACGGCCAGCATCTCTGCCGTCACGGTGATCGGGTCTGTCGTCATCAAATCCTGTGCTGTGATCAAGGCCCATTGGTCGGCGCCGTGAGCACGCAGACCTCGTCGCAGATCTCCATCGGTGATCAACCCCAGGAGATGCTTTGGGGCGTTCGGGTCTTCGACCCAACCGCTGCCGATTGCACCTTGCGTGAGTTTGCCGATCACGTCAGACAGTTTTGTCTTGGCTTGCAGAGGGGGCAGGTTTGCGGCTGGCACCATCAGATCGGCCACCGTCATGGTGAGTTGCTTGCCCAGGGAGCCAGCAGGGTGGTTGAGAGCGAAATCGGCTGGTGAAATTCCACGTCGTTCCATCCAGACGGCGGCGAGGGCATCGCCGATCGCCATGGCGACGGCTGTGCTTGCGGTCGGCGCAAGATTGAGCGGACAGATTTCTCGATTCACAAAGGCTGCAAGCGTCACATCACTGCCTCGGGCTAAGGATGAGTCCGCTTGACCAACGAGCGCAATTCGTGCGGTGCCTCGACGTTTTAAATGGGGAAGAAGGTCCAGTAACTCGCTGGTTTCGCCACTGTTAGACAGTAAAAAGCAAACATCATCCGAGGCCACCACCCCGAGATCGCCATGGAGGGCGTCAAGGGGGTTGAGGTAGAGGGCCATCAAGCCGATCGAGGAAAACGTAGCTGCGATTTTGCGAGCCACAATTCCGCTTTTGCCGACTCCAGTAATGACCAGCTTGGCTTTGCGGTCAGCACAACGCTCTAACAATCCCAGCGCTCCCTCCACGTCCTCACTGCTGAGGTGCGCAGCAGCATCGGCGATCGCTGCCGACTCTTCCTGCAAGCAGCGTGTGAGTGCGGACAAGCCTTTCATACTCAGAAGTCCCCATTCTCCTGCATGCAGGGCTCTGTCAATTTCGGTTTGACTGGATCATGTTGGTTTTGATTTGGTTGTTGATGTAGGCGGCGGACTTGGATAGATCACATCGCTGAAGACGGTTTTGCAGCATGTGATGTCCGGATATCTCTTGACGATTCCTAGGTGGTTGGTCTCTTCTCCCAGTCCGTCAGTTAGCTCGCATACGATCAGTGAATGAGTTTTCTCGCCGGTCTCAATGACGCCCAGAAGCGGGCGGTCGATCACCATGAAGGCCCTCTTCTGGTCGTTGCTGGAGCTGGGAGCGGAAAGACTCGGGCCCTAACCCATCGGATTGCCCACTTAATTGGTGAGCATGGAGCCGATCCGGCCCAGATCTTGGCGGTGACCTTCACCAATAAGGCCGCCCGTGAGATGAAAGAGCGGTTGGAACTGCTTCTGGCGCAGCGCTTAGCTCAAAGTCAATACGGGCAACCCTGGAGCACCCTCCCTCCGGTGGAGCAGCGTCAGTTACGCACGCGGATTTATCGCGAGATCACGAAAGAACTATGGATCGGCACATTTCATGCCTTGTTTGCACGGATGTTGCGCTTCGATATAGATAAATTCAAGGATCCTGAAGGCCTCACTTGGACGAAGCAATTCTCTATTTATGACGAGGCGGATGCTCAGAGTTTGGTGAAGGAGATTGTAACCCAAGAGTTGCAACTTGATCCAAAACGTTTTGAGCCCAAAAAAGTGCGCTGGGCGATTAGCAACGCTAAAAACCAAGGCTGGTCTCCTGACGATTTGGAGGCCAATGCCGAGGGGCAACGAGGCAAGCTCAGTGCAGATGTGTACAGGCGTTATCGCAAGGCCTTGGCGGCTAACAATGCCCTGGACTTTGATGATCTACTGCTCCTGCCTGTGCAGTTACTGCAGCAGAATGAACAAGTGCGTGGGTATTGGTTTCGCCGCTTTCGGCACGTGCTTGTTGATGAATATCAAGACACTAATCGCACCCAGTATGAGTTGATCAAATTGTTGGTAACGGACGGGAAAGAGCCGCAACAAGTGGACGATTGGTCAGGCCGATCGGTATTTGTTGTGGGTGATGCTGATCAAAGTATTTACAGCTTTCGTGCTGCAGATTTTACGATTTTGATGGGGTTTCAGGACGACTTTGGTGACAAAGCCCCTGACGATGTGACGCGCACAATGGTGAAGTTAGAGGAGAATTATCGCTCTACCGCCACGATTTTAGAGGCTGCAAATGCCTTGATCTCCAACAACAGCGAGCGGATCGATAAGGTTCTTCGCCCGACGCGTGGTGAGGGTGAGTTGATCTCACTCACGCGCTGCGATGACGAAATTGCCGAAGCGGAAGCTGTGGTGCATCGGATGCGGATGATGGAAGCGGCAAATCCAGATCTCAGCTGGAAAGATATGGCCGTGCTGTATCGCACCAACGCCCAGTCTCGAGCGATCGAAGAATCCCTGGTGCGCTGGCGGATTCCCTATGTGGTGGTCGGGGGGTTGCGTTTCTACGACCGACGTGAAATTAAAGACTTGTTGGGCTATCTGCGTCTTTTGATTAACCCAGCTGACACCGTCAGCTTGCTGCGAGTGATCAATGTGCCCAAACGTGGGATCGGCAAAACCACCATTCAGCGCCTAACTGATGCCGCTAATCAGCTAGGGATTCCGCTGTGGGATGTGGTGAGCGATCCAGAGGCAGTGCGTTCCTTGGGCGGACGTTCCGCCAGGGGGCTGCTCCAGTTTTGTGAGTTGATCAACAGCATGAAGGAGCGCATTCATGCGGCAACCCCATCAGAACTGATTCAAGAGGTGATGGAGAAGAGTGGCTATGTCAGCGAGTTGATTGCTGATGGTTCCGATGAGGCCGAAGAACGTCGTCGCAACCTGCAGGAGCTGGTGAATGCGGGTCTCCAATACCAGGAAGAAAATGAAGAGGGTGATTTAGAGGGATTTCTTGCTTCCGCTGCGCTCGCGAGTGATGCGGATAGCAAGGACACGGCGGCCGACAGAGTCACCTTGATGACCTTGCACAGCAGTAAGGGACTTGAATTTCCAGTGGTGTGCCTGGTGGGATTGGAGCAGGGGTTGTTCCCGAGCTATCGCTCCCTGGATGACCCGGCCTCGCTGGAGGAGGAGCGCCGTCTTTGCTACGTCGGCATCACCCGGGCCAAAGAGCGTTTATTCATCTCCCATGCGAGTGAGCGGCGCTTGTGGGGCGGAATGCGTGAGCCAGCCATGCCCAGTGTGTTTCTTTCCGAATTGCCGGAAGGTCTGGTGCAGGGTGATGTCCCTCAAAGCGGAGGCGCAGCCCTGCGGCGTGAGCAGCGCCTGGAGCGACTCACCCGCGTAGACCGCGATGATTCCCGACGGGTGGCCTCAGGCGGAGCGTCCGGAGCGCCAGCCAATGCAGTGCGTCGCCGCCAGGCTGGACCGGCCCCTGGAAAAAGCTGGAGTGTTGGCGATCAGGTGGTCCATGCCAGTTTTGGTGTTGGCGAGATCACCCACACCTTTGGTAGCGGGGAAAAGGTGTCGATTGCCGTGAAGTTTGCGGGTATGGGCCCCAAAATTCTCGACCCCCGCTTGGCACCGATCGCGCCTGCTGGAGGCTGAGCGGGTGGAGCGTCCAGGTCTTCCATCCCAGCTTTTACCGGCACTTCAGGCCCTTGCATCAGAAGTTGGAGTGTCCCGGTTAGCTCTCGTGGGCGGTGCTGTGCGTGATGCTTTGTTGCACGATCAGCACTGTGATCCCTGGCGAGAATTGCCGGATCTGGATTTGGTGATGGAGGGGCCGGCCTCTGAGTTGGCGGCGGCTCTTCAGCGGCACTACGGAGATCAGCGGGTGAAGGAGGTGCGTGTTCATGCTGCCTATGGCACAGCTGAGCTGTCCTTCGATGGCGTGTTGCTCGATCTAGCGGGCGCGAGGAAAGAGCATTACCCGGCACCGGGCGAAAACCCTGTGGTTACGAGTGGCTCCTTGGAGCGAGATCTGGAGCGTCGGGATTTCACGGTGAATGCGATGGCCTTGGAGTTGTCGCTTTCTGGTGATCGTGAGCCCTGGCTCTTGGACCCGCACGGTGGCCAGTCCCATCTTGCTCGCCGTGAACTTGTCTTTTTGCATGCGTCCAGCGTGGCTGATGACCCCACGCGTGTCATTCGTGCTGCTCGCTATGGGGCTCGCCTGGGGTTTGTTTTGGCCCCATGTGCGCTTGATCAACTCCGCACAACCTTGAAACGTTGGCCTTGGGCTTGGCGGCATGGCCAATCCACTGAACATATTCCTCCTGCATTAGGCACACGCTTGCGCATGGAATTGGAGTTGCTGTTTGAGAATGAACCGTGGCTAAAAGCTTTGGGTTTATTGCAGGAATGGGGAGCATTAGTCCTACTCGATCCGCTTTTAGCGTCTAACGCGGAACTGATCCGTCGTTTGCGTTGGGCTGCCAGGTTGAGGATTCCACTCTTGTTGGCTTTGGTGGCTGCATCGGCGGACCCTGTTTCGCTTGCGGTGCGTCTACAGATTCCGCTGGGTCAGCAACGCTGTTTGGAGGAATCGATCTCCTTGAAACACTGGGTGCACTCAGAAGTGTTGCCACAAGCCTGGGTTGGCTGGAGCGCAGCTCAGTGGACTGAAGCTTTGGAGACTCGGGCTTGGTCAGCTGAGGCTGTTGTCTTAACTGTGGCAATGGGCGTGCCAAGTTGGCGCCCGATGTTGCGTTGGTGGGGGCGCTGGCGAAAGGTCGCATCACCTCTCAGTGCAAAAGATTTGATCGCAAGCGGGATCTTGCCTGGGCCAGAGCTTGGCTTGGTTCTGCGTCAAGAAAGGCTAAAGATGTTGGAGACCATGAAATGACATTGATTCTCTGTTTTGATAGTCGCTTTTCTGTTATTTGCTGTTTTGATTTAATGCTCAGGGGACATACTCTGCCCTCGGAAGAGTTCTGAGTGTTTCTAGTTAGTTCTTGATTTGGTTCTTTTCAATGCATGAGGTGGGGTTTTCTGTGATTGCTTGGTTTGATCAGCCTTGCTCCTTCTTTATGGCAAGCTGAAGTATAGGTTTTGCTGGAGTGGTCTTTGCCTGTTATGAATCGAATCAGTCTGAGCTCTCCATGGCTGGATGTGTTGCTGCCTCTTTCGATCCTTGGTCTTGCCTTTGAGCGTAATGCTGATCCACTTTGGATGATATTAATATTAACGCTTTGGTGTGTTCTGAAGTTTGTTAATAAATTGTCTGAGCAGCCAATTTATGGAGTGTTGATTGGGGTTCTCATGGTTAGTCTCGGGGCTATCGTGCACCCCTTAAGCACTTCCTCTTCTTCAGATTTGATCCTAGTGCTGATGGCGTTTGCTGCCGGACTTCAGCAAACAAACAAGTATTGGCAGGTCGCACTATTTATGCTATTGGCAGGAGTCATTGTTGCGATTCCTTTTGTGGAATTTGGCAAGACGTTTAACGGGAATCTTGGCTTCATTCCTTTCTCTTCTGTCCAGGAAGTGTTGCCTCAGTATGCTGTTCGTATTCAGAAAATTACCATTAATCGTTCTGGTTATCTCTTTGGATTAATGGCGTTGGCTGGGTGCGGATTGTGGAGGTTTTCGCGTCATGGGACCATGTCCTGGTTAGCTGGAATTGGTGGGGCTATCAGTTTCGTTTTGGCCTTTGCTACGGGATCGCGTGCAGCGTTCGTTCTTCCAGTTGTTGCAGTCATCTTTGCTGAATGTTGTTGGCGCTGGAGGGTGAGAGCGACAAGGAGTTCAGGGCAATTGGCTTGTGCAGTGCTTGCAATTGCTATGACCTTAAATTTGTTACTTTACCTGCCGATGAGTCCTCTGGCTTATCGAAATACTAGCGATGCTGCCCGCGCTGATGTGGCTCAATGTTTTGTAAAACAGAGTTTGGGCCGATGGCCAGAAGTAGTTGTAGGCGCGGGGTTTGATAGGCGTTCTGACAATTGCTTTGAGATTACAGAAAAAAATCCAAAATCTCTGTATAAAAAGGGAATCCCGCATGCACATAATGCGTTTCTGCAAGTATTGGGAGATCAAGGGCTCATCACTCTTCTGCTGATGATTGTTTCGTTTTGGCTAGTGCTTCGGCGATTATTTGATGCTCTTCAGTGGGATGATTGGGGTATTGCTTGGACCGGCTTGGCCTGTGTGTTTTTTATTTTGTTTTCCGGAATTGTGGAGTCTATATTGATAAAAACATCGCTTCAACAGGTGGTGACTGGATATCTTCTTTCTACGGCTTGGATGAGTCCTTCTGGTGATGAGAAGCAGAGGTCGATTAAGTGCGAGTCATGAGATTTGCCTGCCGTTATTAATCATTGCAATGATATGTTTGTCTCTTTTGCTGCGGTTCGCCTGCCAAGGCTTCGTGATGGATTAGCGATAGGCAATCAATGCCTTGTTGGTGAAATGATTGCTTTTACTGCTCAGCTCTATGAGTGCCTGATTTAAGTCATTATGGTTCCAATTGCCCACCAATTCTCTGATCCGTTTTTTGACAAAATGGCGTTGGCTAACTCTGGGGTAACGGCGATCAGTAAGGGGCCGCAGGTTTGTGGGTCTACGAGTAGTTCCAGGGCTGCCTTGTGCCTGGGGCTCCCCTTGGTGATTGCACCGAGATGCAGGGTTATGGGCTTAAGACGGTTTGCCTCTTGATGGGGGTGAACTAAAGACCAGGCGCGGCGGTTGGCTGGCGCCATGCTGCTGGTATGGCCCTTTTCGAGCCGCTCAATGGCCCCAGCCAGAACAGGCAGTGCTTCTAATTCCAGCTGAATTTTTAATGGTGGATTGTTGGTGGAAGGTGTCTCGAGCATTTCGCCTAAATGGCCTAACAGCCCAAAGCCTGTGATGTCGGTAGCGGCATGGAGTTGGCCAGGGTGCTCTTTCTCAAGACTCCTCAGTAGTTCCACGCGCCGATGTTGACTTTGATTCATTTGTGCCAGTGCCCGGTCGAGGTCACCTGGCCGCACGGCCCCTTTCATCGCCGCAGCGAAGAGCACGCCGATACCTAGTGAACCGCTGAGCAACAACTGGTCGCCGGCTTGCATTCCGCGCTTGCTCCAAATCGGACCTTGCGCTGAGCCCTGCACGTTCAAGGCCACCTGCACCCCCAGGCTCAAGGTTCCCTCGGTATGGCTGCGTGTTTCCAGGGTATGGCCGCCGATCAGCTCCGCGCCTTGGTCCTCAAGCGCCGATCTCAGGCCGGCAAGAGTTTGGCTGAGCAACAGTCGTTGCAACGATGGAGCCGCCAGCGGCAGAGTGACCACGGCCTGGGCTGAGCGCACTCTTGCGCCACACGCCCAGAGGTCGGAACAGGCATGCAATGCCGTGATCCGTGCATTAAGCCATGGATCGCTGATCAGGGCTGGAAAGCCATCCACGCTTTGCAAAACGGGATCGCCAGCTGTGCTTTGGGTCTCTGGTATTGAGGCGGCATCCTCTGGTACTTGGCCAAGCTTGGCAAATCCGGCGTCCTCGAGAGCTGCTTCTAGATCGTCTGCGGGTAATTTTGCGGCACAGCCTCGGCAAAGCATGGTGCCTTGGGCATCGTGGTTTCCTTCAGCCATCTTTGCCCCTCGCAATCGGGACATAAACCGGCGGTCAATCTGCTCTTTCCATGTCCACAACAAGGCGTGGGGGCCTAGGCAGATCGGGCCCCAGAGGACCCACGCCGTGGGCTTCCCGTTGCGGCTAAAACCGCCAACCAACTGCATGGCCTGCCTTTGGGAGCGCCAGGGACGTAATGGCCTGTTGGTGCAGCTGGCCTTGAGGTTGCGTGACAAGGGATCAGCGGCTCGTACGGCCCAGACGCCGGAAGCGGGCCGTGGATCGGCGTCGATCACAGCGCAGTCTCCTGCCGCGAAATGGCCTGAATGGCCAAGCACTTCCAGAGTGGCTTCTGTTCGCACTCTGCCTCGCTCATCGACTGGTAACCCGCTGTCTTTCAGCCAGGTGGGTGCACAGCTACCAGTGCAGTTCAGATCGAGGCTTTCCTGCCCTTGGGAGGAGGGTTTGGTCCTCCCCTTAGGGGTAGAGGCTGGTTGCACCGATACCCCTGCAAGCGCTAACCCTTTTTGAAATGGTCGGTGAATGAAGTCCGTTCGTGCTTGGAGGCTCACCGTTCGGCTAGGCCAGCGATGGCGTAAGGCAAGGCTTAGTTCGATGGCTGCTAGGCCTGAACCCACAACCCGTACGGGAACGGTCAGTGGACTCGCGTCGGCCTCATCGATCGCCGTGAGGGCCTGTTCCAGCGGTTTAATCGCGAGTGTGTCTCGTTGGATTGGGCCAAGGTTGTTGGTGATGCAGCCCACGTTGAGGCTGAGCTGGTCGTACCGAATTGGCGGGCGGTCAGCCAACCAGAGTTGGTGTTTGAGCGGATCAAGCCCCTTGATCTCCGCGACGATGAGGGCAACTTCGGCCTGATCCGTCAGCTGTCGCAGATCGATCTCCAGTTCTTCGCGCTGGTAATGGCCTGCCACGAGTCCTGGAACCATTCCCGAATAAAGGGCGGTGCTATGGCGACTGATCAGGGTGATGAAACTGTTTGGCTTGCTGCCAGGGTTCATGACCCATTTCCTCAGCAGCAGTGCATGGCTGTGCCCTCCTCCGGCCAGCACCAGATGGCCTGTCATGTTTGGCTGATGTAGCCCTGGGGATTGGCCTGTTGCCAAGACCAGCTATCGCGGCAGATGTCGGTCAGCGAGCGCTGCGTGCGCCAATGGAGGTGTTCGGCCGCCAGGGTTGGATTGGCCACGGTGATGGCGGCATCGCCGGGACGCCGGGGCGCGATTTGATAGGGAATTTCACGCTGGCTCGCTGCTTCCATGGCCTTCACCACATCGAGCACGCTCGCCCCCTGCCCGCTCCCCAGATTGAGGGTGAGCAATTGGGGATCAGCATTGAGCAGCGAATGGAGTGCTTCTAGGTGACCTTCGGCTAGATCCATCACATGGATGTAGTCGCGGATTCCGGTTCCATCCGGCGTGGGCCAGTCGTCACCAAACACGCTGAGTTCAGGCCGGCGGCCTACCGCCACCTGGGTAATAAAGGGGAACAGATTGTTGGGGATGCCGTTGGGGTCTTCCCCAATCCGTCCACTGGGGTGGGCGCCTACGGGATTGAAGTAGCGCAATCTTGCAATGCGCCAGCCACCCTCGCTGGCTTGGATTGGTTCGGGTTTGCCGCTGCAACCTGCAATGTCGGCAAATAGGGCTTCCGCGGCTTGTTTGCTCGCGCCATAGGGATTGATCGGTTGGATCTGAGCCGTTTCCGGAATCGGCACTTGATCCGGGTAGCCGTAAAGGGTGGCGCTACTGCTGAACACCAGGGTGCGGCAGCTGTGGCAGTCCATAGCACTCAGCAGTCGCTGAGAGCCAACGACGTTCACATCCCAGTACCGCAAAGGCTGTTGAACCGATTCACCTACAGCCTTCAGTCCTGCGAAATGAATCACCGCTTCAATCGGCTGGCCGAACGTTGTCGCGCTTGTGAACAGGGCATCCAGGCATTGGGCGTCCCTGATATCTCCCTCTACCAGGGTGAACGTTTCCGGTGCTGCTCGCAGGGTTGGTTGATCTCGCTGCAAGCGAACGCCTGCGAGTTCAGCGACCCGTTCCAGTGCGACCGCTGAGCTGTTGCTGAAATCGTCCAGCACCAACAGTTGATGGCCAGCCTCCAGCAGCACAAGGCAGGTATGGCTGCCGATGAAGCCGGCTCCGCCCGTTATCAGAAGTTGGGCCATCGAATCGTCGTTATCCCAAAGCATTCTGGGGGGAGGGGGCCTAATTACACGATTCGTCGGCAGACTGCGCTGGTGATGGTGATGGTGTGCTGTGAGTCAGCTGCAGACATTGCGCGGCATGGTGGATTTGCTGCCGGAGCAGACCAGACGTTGGCAGGCTGTGGAGTCGGTGGCGCGTGAACACTTTCGTTGCGCGGGTTTAGACGAGATTCGAACGCCGTTGCTCGAATTCACGGACCTGTTTGCCCGGGGCATTGGTGAGGCCACGGATGTGGTGGGCAAGGAGATGTACACCTTTTTTGATCGGGGCGACCGCTCTTGCACCCTGCGTCCAGAAGGCACCGCCTCTGTGGTGAGAGCAGCGCTCCAGCATGGCCTGCTGAGCCAAGGGCCTCAGCGGCTGTGGTACGGCGGCCCGATGTTCCGTTATGAACGGCCTCAGGCTGGCCGTCAGCGTCAGTTTCACCAGATCGGTGTCGAATGTCTCGGGGCCAGCAGCCCTAGAAGCGATGCTGAGGTGATCGCCCTGGCCTGGGATCTGTTGTCTGACTTGGGGATTCAGGGCCTCAAGCTTGAAATCAACAGCCTGGGCACTCCTGAGGATCGCCAGCGCTTTCGCTCTGAGCTGGTGGAGTGGCTTGAGGAGCGTGTTGAGCAGTTGGATGCAGAGTCCCAAGCGCGTCTCAGCACGAACCCCCTGCGCATTCTCGACAGCAAAGACAAGGGCACCCAGCTGCTGTTGAACGATGCGCCAACGCTGTTAAAAGCCCTTGATAAGGAGAGTGTGGATCGGTTTGAGCAGGTGTGTGCCCTGCTTACCGCGCTGCAGATTCCCTATCAACTCAATCCCCGCTTGGTGCGTGGTCTCGATTACTACGGCCATACCGCGTTTGAAATCACGAGTGATCAACTCGGTGCCCAGGCCACAGTGTGTGGCGGTGGTCGTTACGACGGGCTGATCCAGCAATTGGGTGGCCCAGCCACGCCCGCGATCGGCTGGGCACTGGGGATGGAGCGTCTGTTGCTGGTGATCGCAGCTGCTGCGCAAGCCGATCCCGATGGAGCTGCGGCCAGGCTCACAGCCACGCCATCACCGCTGGTGTATGTGATCAATCGCGGCGAGCAGGCTGAACAACAAGCATTGACTTTGGCCCGGACATTACGGGGCGCAGGCCTTGCCGTTGAGCTGGATGGCTCGAGCGCGGCGTTCGGTAAGCAGTTCAAGCGTGCCGATCGTTCCGGTGCGCCATGGGCTGTGGTGCTTGGCGATGAAGAGGCTTCGGCAGGGACCTTGCGGTTGAAGCCCTTGCGTGGAGAGGGCGAGGAACAGCAACTCACCTGGGAGGACGCCGTGTCTTTCCTAGCCAAACAGCGATAACCTGCCGAGATCAATGCCGGCGCCAGCGTTTTTCTGATGAGCAGCAATCCCACGATTCGATCGATTTGCTGTATTGGCGCTGGCTATGTGGGTGGTCCCACCATGGCCGTAATCGCCGATCGCTGCCCGGAGGTGAAGGTCACGGTTGTGGATATCAATCAGGATCGGATTGCTGCCTGGAACAACAGCGATCTCTCCAAGTTGCCTGTGTATGAACCAGGCCTGGATGCGGTGGTAGAGCGGGCGCGCGGGCGCAATTTGTTTTTTTCCACGGCGGTTGAGGACACGATTGCTGCTGCAGACATGGTGTTCATCTCAGTGAACACACCCACCAAGACCAGGGGCCTGGGAGCCGGCCAGGCCAGTGATCTTCGCTGGGTGGAAGCCTGTGCGCGCACGGTGGCAAAGGCCGCTAAGGGCCACACGATCGTGGTGGAAAAAAGTACCCTTCCGGTTCGAACGGCGGAGGCCGTCAAGGCGATTTTGGGGTCCGTTGATCCTTCATTGGAGCTGAAAACTTTTTCGGTGCTCTCCAATCCAGAGTTTTTGGCTGAGGGGACGGCGATTCGCGATCTTGCCAATCCTGATCGCGTCTTGATCGGTGGTGACAATGCTGATTCGATTGATGCCCTGGCGAAGATCTACAGCCAGTGGGTACCTGAGGAGAGGATTCTGCGCACCAATCT
>NZ_JAKUHK010000015.1:0-15296 GCF_023630655.1 Synechococcus sp. MU1655
CTGTCTTCCTCGCCGTCGTTCTGTCGCCGATGCTGCTATTGGCTCTGCCGAGATTGTGAATCGGTAGTTAATGCATCAGTTTTAGGCCTTGATCTTGTAGATGATTTATTCACTGCTAAGTCGCTCCGCAAGGGTTGCTGATCTCTAGTAGTTCGTTTATTCGTCTTATTACATGACTACTTCTACCTTGGCGCCGTCATTGGCTGGTCCCTCACCGTCGACGCTCACCGCTTCGCTCATGGCGGCCAAAAAGGCGAAGGGATTGTCCTTCGCTGATTTAGAGGCGGCCCTTGGGCTCGATGAGGTTTGGATTGCTTCTCTCTTTTATGGACAGGCAACCGCTTCCCCTGAAGAAGCAGAGAAATTAGCAACATTGTTAGGTTTAGATCCAGCCATAACCGCTGCACTCCAGGAGTTTCCAACGAAAGGCAGCCTTGATCCTGTGATCCCGACAGATCCATTGATCTATCGCTTCTATGAAATCATGCAGGTTTATGGAATGCCTCTGAAAGATGTTATTCAGGAAAAGTTTGGTGATGGAATTATGAGTGCTATTGATTTTACTTTGGATGTTGATAAGGTTGAGGATCCAAAGGGGGATAGGGTTGAGATTACGATGTGCGGAAAATTTCTTCCTTATAAGAAATGGTGAGCTTTTAACTTTTTAGAGAGTATTGCCCGGCATGTCCGGGCTTTTTTTGGCTTAAAATTGCTGTTGAAGTTGTTGCTCTGCTTGGGCGAGACGTTGTGGGTTCGTGAGTTCTAGGCTTAAACATTTCAATTGTTCTTTGCTATGAGTTGTTCCTATACATCCCAGTGCTTTTAATGCGGCTTGAGCACTGCCGTCAGATCCGTTGTGGACGAGCTTGGCCAACCTGTCACTGATAACCTTTTCGTCTCGTCGCTGCAGCAAACGAATGCAGGCAATCACTACAGGGTCACGCCAATCTTGAAGAGTACATTCACATAATTGCAGTAATTCACTTGCTTGAAGTTGATGAGATTTGAAGCTGAGAAGATTTAAACCAGCGAGGCGTTGTGCTTGGCTTGGTAACTGCAAGATATGCTCAAATTGAGTCAGCGTGAGCTCGGAACCCCAGCAACTCAGTGCGTTGAGCAGTAAGGCATCGGGAGTATTGGATTGATTCAGTTGTGCGAGCAGCCAATCTTTTGCTTCAGGTTGATGGCAGAGGCCGGCGGCATGGATGAATTCAGGTTGAATTCCGTGTTGCTTGATCAGAGTCTGGATGATTGGCCAGCCTGTTTCTGCCAACATCCCCAAGCGTTCAGCCACTGCAAAACGGAGTTCATCAGAAAGGCTGGGAGAGAAAATCTCTCCCAGCCAGGTTGGATTCAATGGAATCCTCCGTGCATTGGACAGCCGATCCCAGAGGGTGGCCTCATCTATTGCACTCATGGGGTTTGAAATTAGCGAGCACCAAGTTCGGCGGCAAGTTCACGTTCCAGTTTCTCATCATGCTCTGTAGGTAGAACATCTGAAATTTTGGTGCGGTGGGTGCTGTAAAAGAGCATGCCGATGAATACCATGCCTCCAACAATATTACCTAGCGTAACTGGGAGGAAATTCCAGAAGATTACTTTGTAAAAGGGCACTCCTGATCCAAGAATCGGACCAGCGGTGTGTAGGAATTGATTCACAACAATGTGTTCCATGCCTAATGATTGGAAAGCGGTGATGGGTAACCAGCAAGCCAAGATTTTTCCTGGAACACTTTTGCTCACAAGAGCCATCGTGACACCTAGGCAAACCAACCAGTTGGCAACAACTCCGCGAAGGAATGCTAAAAAGAAGCCCATACTTCCAAGAGCTTCGTACTTTTTCACAACGTTGATCTGATTAAGAGCAACGATTTTCTGAGCAACGAGATCCCAAATCGGTGGCCCAACATTCTCAGCAGCAGCATCCAAGCTGCCACTCGTCAGGCTGATGCCCATGATGATGGCGACCACGAGTGTGCCAATGAAATTACCAATCCACACCCACACCCAATTGCGAAATGTTGCACTCCAGCTGCATTTGCCGGCCCATGTTGCCATCGGCAGCAATGCGAAGTTACCGGTCACCAGCTCCATCCCGAAGAGGACAATGCTTGCAAAACCAAATGGGAATAGGAGAGAACCTACGAATGGCAGTTTTGTCAGGATTCCCACCGTGAGGGCCAGGACCACTGCGAGACCAAGAATGGCTCCGGAGTAAAAACCACGGATCAGCAGGTTTTTAATGCTGACTGTTGCTTTCTTGCCGCCGGCTAAAATCATGCCGTCGACGAGTTCATTAGGTAGGACGTAGTCCATCTGGGACGCTGTTGCACTCATGATTGGGTGTTTAGTAGATGAAAGGGAATCAACCGCTGACGCGATTCATGAAGCGTGAGAAAAAATCTTGATTCTGTGGTGCTACAGAAATTGGTGCTTTATCTTCCCCACTTGCGCTAAGCCAGTTAACAAAACGCGATAGGAAATCAACTTTGAAAGCCATTGTGAAATAAGCCGATGTGAAGATTGCTGAAACGTTGAACCATGGCTTCAAAACAAAGCGCCACGGTTTCCTGAAAGGAGTAGCGATTTAGTGCGATTAAGCCCGAGGTTTTGCTCCGAATTGTTCAATCAGAACCTGTTTAAGAACATTTTGAATGTCTTCTGCAGGAATAGCCTTTTGCTGAATTTCGCCGATCTGTGGGTTTTCGCCTTGCGATCCTCCAATGCTCAGCGTGTAGCCCTCACCCATTTCGCCCTTACTGTTTTTCGCTTTGGTGCCTGTCAGACCAATCGCACCCATGAAGGCTTGCCCACAGGTATTGGGGCATCCGGTCCAATGGATCTTGAGCTCTTCGGGCAGTTCGAGTTCTGCATCGAGTCGCTTAGCAGCAGCAATCGCTTGATCTTTGGTGTTGGTGAGACCAAAACTGCAGTAGGTGTTGCCTGTGCAGGAGACGGTTCCCGCTGCGATGGCACCTGGCTCAAGAGGGAAGCGCTGTAGCAAAGGATCGGCTTTGAAGCGGTCCAGCTTGGCTGTTGAAAGCCCCACGATGATGACGTTCTGGTCTTCTGTTAGGCGAATTTCTCCAGTTCCGTATTCCAGGCTCGCTGTGGCTAAATCGTGAAGGTCTGTTGCGGTGAGTCGTCCAACACTGACGTGGAGACCTGCGAAGAATTCATCTTTATTCTTTTGGGGATGGATGCCGTAGTGAGATCGCGGTGTGGAGTTAAAAATTGAACCCGGATCTTCTGTGAGTGGACCAAAGAGGACCTCAACTTCATTCCTAAATGCGTCAATGCCAAGCTCGTCGAGATACATGCGAAAGCGTCCCTTGGGGCGCTTGTTTCGTTCGCCGTTGTCACGCCATAAGCGAATGACGCAATCTGTCATTTTACAAATTTCATCCTGCTTTACCCAGGCATTCAGGGGAATGGCATACGCGTTCATTTGGGAGGAAAGAATTCCGCCGATCCAAACACCGAAACCCATCACACCATCGCGTTCAACGGGGTGAAAGACGATGTCGTTGTGAAGTAAGAAATTATCTTTGGCGCCAGCAACAGCAGTATTCCATTTGCGAGGAAGATTGGAAAACTCTGGATTGCCTTGGCAATTATTGGTTAGAAAGTTATGTAGTTCGGTTGTGAAGGGACGAGTGTCGATGATTTCGTTCGGATCAATTCCTGCTAAGGGATTTCCAGTGACATTTCTGGGGTTGTCAAATCCTGATTGAATTGAACTGAGACCAACGGCCTTCAAGCGTTTTATAATATCGGGGAGATCGTCAAGTAATACTCCTCGAAGTTGCAAGTTCTGTCGTGTTGTGATATCGCAGCTTCCATTTTCGCCGTAACGTTCAACAATGGAAGCGACAACGCGGATCTGTTCGTTGCTGAGCACACCATTGGGTACTCGCAGGCGAAGCATGAATTTTCCTGGAGTTTTTGGCCGCCAGAACATCCCATACCATTTGAGGCGGAGCTGAAGATCGGTTTCATCAACCTCTTCCCAGCCAATTCTTGCAAACTCTTCTAATTCACTTCCAACAAGAAGGCCATCTTTAGAGGCTTTGTTTTGCTCAATTTTATTGAGCTTCTTGTTTTCTAGGAATGGTCTTGTTGGGATTTGAATGCTCATAGCGCTGATGCTTGATACGGGAATTCGTCTGTAAGCGACATTTCCAGCACATCAGAGAAAAATCCGTGCTGCAAAGTGTTTATAGCGATCGATGGGGTAGTGTTTCGGTATCGGTTGGAACCAAATTGGCGGCTCCTGACTTGAAATATTGTTTGATTGGCTACATGCAAGTGCTTTGATTTCTGGCTCTATAGATTTGAATTTCAGAAGCAGAAGATTGCATCAGTATTGGCGGCCGATTTCTCCGATCCAGCGAACAGCCCCCTGGCGGATCATGGACCAAACCCTTGCCATGGCAGCTAAGTCGCGATCGAAATCATTCTTGAACCGCTGCGATGCTCGGTTGTTGCGAACGCTTGATTGCATGGGGGCGCGAGAATGCCCTCTGCGGTAGTAAGTCATGCATGCATGAACGGAAACCACCTGACTACATCAGTTCAAGGGGCTTTTGATCCGTGGCCGTTGTTACGGAAACGGGGCGAATCAGGGGGTGCAACTGCCCTTCGTCTGGTGGTCCACGGCCGTTCTGGTGGCCTCGTTCCCCCTTGTGTGCGGGAGATTTCGGTGGCTGTTGCTGAGTGCCGAGCGGCCCCAGTTGAATTGGAGGTGCTCACCGCAGAGGTTCCGACGGCAGCGCAGTGTGACTCACAATGGCTGGTGCCCCTTCTCTTGCTTCCTGGCAGTCATGCCAGAAGCGATGTGCCTCTGATTCGTGACCGCTTGAGGAGCGAGGGCGTTGTGGTGAAGCCTCTTCCCTTTCTTGGTTCCTGGGAGTGTTGGTGGGTGCTGATGTCCCGTTGGATTGAGGTTGTTGTTGCTCAAAATCGATCTCTGGCACTCGTTCACCATCCATTGAGGCCAGGGCTCTCTGATCGCTTTTTGATTTCAGTGCAACGTCGCTTCGGCTTACCTGTGGTGGCCTTTGATGTCTGGGACCAGTTTGCTAAGAATCAACCCAACATGGTTCCATTGCCGCTCTCGCTGGCTCCCAACCGGATGTCGGAGGCGTTGGGTCAGGCTGGTGGGCTGCCATCCCTCTTAGAAGTTCCCGAGCTTCGTCAGGGTCTTATTCATTGTCTAGCTGCATTGCCGTGATTGACTCGACCATGACAGGAACTGTGTATCTCGTCGGTGCTGGACCAGGAGATCCCGACCTTCTCACCGTGAAGGCTCATCGTCTACTGCGATGTTGTGATGCTCTCGTCTACGACTCCCTGGTTCCAAGCGAGGTCCTGAATCTCGTTCCAGACACTTGTGAACGTCATTTTGTCGGCAAACGTCGCGGACACCACTCCGTGCCTCAGCCCAGTACCAACTCGGTGTTGGTGGCCTTGGGTCAGCGCTATCAAACGGTGGTTCGCTTAAAAGGTGGAGATCCTTTCCTGTTTGGTCGTGGTGGAGAGGAGGCCGCTCATCTGGTGTCCCATGGCATTGCGGTTGAGGTGGTTCCTGGTGTCACGGCCGGGATTGCCGCTCCGGCGTATGCCGGAATTCCGGTCACGCATCGTCGAGCAGGCTCGTCGGTCACCTTCGTAACGGGTCATGAGGAGATTGACAAACGTCGCCCATCCGTGAATTGGCGTGCGTTAGCTACCGCGAGTGATGGTTTAGTGATTTATATGGGTTTGCATAACCTTCCACGGATTGCCGAGGAATTAATCGCCGGTGGTTTAGATGGAGATACTCCTGTGGCTGTCGTTCAGCAGGGCACGGTTGCTGGTCAGCGTTGCTTGAAGGCACCCTTGCGGGAGGTGGCAGAAGCCACCCGAACAGAAAAATTTGCATCGCCTTCCATCGTTGTCGTGGGAGATGTGGTGAACCAGCAAGTCACTGCTTGCTCACCTGAGCCCGCTGCGGTCACGATGCCGATTCCATTTTGAAGTCCGTTCCTTTTGCCGCAGCGATGATTCAGACCAGTCCGAGTCTTATTCACCTAATCAGGATTGAGCTTGGGTGTCCAAGATGTTTCTCGTAATCGCGGCAGAAGTTGCACAAGGTTGCAAGGACGGGTGTTCGCGTCCAATTGGCTGGAGATAATTCGATCCCAAGCTGTTTGAACAGCATCTAAAGAACCGGGAAGAACGAAAACGATGGTGCCGTTGGCGACGCCAGCAAGGCAACGACTTTGAAGAGTGCTGGTGCCAATGCTTTCGTAGGACAGAACGCGGAACAGTTCTCCGAAACCGTCGATGGTTTTGTCGAGTAAGGGAGCGATGGCTTCCGGGGTCCCATCACGACCTGTGAGCCCAGTCCCGCCGCTGGTGATCACCACATCAATGGTTGGGTTGGCGATCCATTGACTCAGCTCAGATCGAATGAGGTAACGATCATCAGGGCAGATTTTTCGATCACTCAGTTGATGACCTGCCGTTGCCAGGCGTTGTGCCAGTGCGTCGCCGCTGCTGTCTTCCGCCCTTGTGCGTCGGTCGGAAATGGTGAGAAGAGCAATGGAGAGGGTCAGTTCAGGATCATGCGCCTGTTCTGACGCTAAAACCAAACAGTGCTCGAGATTGTCCACTATGACGAAATCTCAGGAGAGATCCATCCACGTGTTGTTGTTTGCCTCTCTTCGCGACCAAGCGGGCTGGGCTGAACAATTGCTGACGCTCCCTGACAGAGAGGTTGTTACCGCTGAAGATATCTGGACTCAGTTGCACCTTGGTCCTCGACCTGCAGCGGTGCAAATTGCGATTAATCAGCAGTTGGTGGCTCCGATGACGTCGGTGCATTCCGGGGATGAAATCGCGTTTCTTCCACCATTTACGGGAGGTTAAAGGGGGTTTGATGCAAGAGAAGATCACGGTCCAAATACACAGCCAAATCTTTGATCCTTGGATTCACTTGGCTGCCTGGTCGTCTCAGACTGCGGCGTTAGCCACATTTGTGGGTCGTGTGCGTGATGTTGCGCAGGATGGAAGACCTTTGGACGCGTTTGAGCTCACGCACTATCCAAAAATGTGTGAGGGAGTCATCCGTCAGAACGCACAACGGTTGTTGATTGATCACGGTGCCAACTCAGCTCTTGTGCTTCATCGGGTGGGTCGCATGCTGCCCTCGGAGGTGATTGTGCTAGTGGCTGTTGAGGCTGATCGCCGTGGCCCTGCTCAGCGTTGTTGCATGGATTTGCTGGAGGCGATTAAGCATCAGGCTCCTTTCTGGAAAAGAGAATGGAGGAATGGGCAGGGCACATGGCTCAGCGGCAATACACCGCTTTGAATGCATGTACTAGAGGAGGCGTGTTCGGATCAGTTGCGCCCAAAGACTCTCGCCCACTTCCAACCCTCCTGTTTCTGCGGGAATCTCCAGCAAAAGATCGCTGTTAAGCAGGGAGCCAATGCGGGATGAGGCTTGTGAATCGCTCACTCGCGCCATGAGCTCTCCGCTCGCATCGACCTCCAATTGAGCGCGGGCGAGTTCGGGGCGGCCTGGCCGGCGAGCCAAAGCGTTGGCCAGTTTGACTTTGACGCGCGGAAATAAGTCAGGCTCTTCTTGACCTTCCAGCAACTGCAAGGCGGGCCAGAGCAGCTGTAGGGCGGTGATTGCTGCAGCGACAGGGTTTCCAGGGAGGCCAAAGAAAGGCACGTTGCCTTCTCGGCTGTTGATGTGCCCGAAAGCGAAGGGGCGTCCTGGCTTCAGAAACAGTTTCCAGAAACTAACTTGCCCCAATTCGTTGACGAGCTCCCGGATCCAGTCAGTGTCACCAGCGGAAATTCCCCCTGTGCTCACCACAACATCACAGGTTTTGCTGAGCTCAGCTAGCGCGCGCCGCAAAGCTTCTGGTTGATCGGGAACCACGCACCGTGAATGCACGACCTGGTGAAGGCTGTTCAGGATCGCCTCAAGCAGGGTGCCATTGCTCTCCCATATGGCCCCAGCTCGTCGCTCTAGCCCGGCTGGCACGAGCTCATCGCCGCTGATCAGGAGGCCAATGCGAGGTTTTTGATGGACCTGAAGCGTGGCTACACCGCAACCTGCTAAGCGTCCAAGCTGGGAAGGCGTTAAGCGTTGGCCATGATTTATCAATAGATCACCGGTTTTGCATTCTTCGTCTTCGGCTCTGATCCAGGGTTGATCCGAAACTTCAACAGCCAAGGTCAGTTGCGTTTGGCTGGTCTCCGCACATTCTTGTGGCAAGACCCAGCCTGCTCCTTCTGGGAGGGGGGCTCCGGTCAAGATACGGATGGCTTCACCAGCGTTTAAGCCCCGATCAAAAGGAGAGCCAGGAGCTGATCGGCCTTGAAGGATCCATTGTTGACCGACTGTAGGTTGATGGTGTTGCCCTAAGGCGTACCCGTCCATAATCGAGGCTCGGAACCCTGGGATCGAGACAGGAGCATTGATTGACTTGGCATTGACGCGCCCAAGCGCCTCATCAAGAGGCACGGTTGTTAACGCATTGATTGGGCTGATGTCTGCGAGTAGACGATGTCTGGCTTCGCTAAGAGGTAACCCTTCGCGTCCATAGGGCTCAACGGGACCAGGCACCGTTGCGACCTCCATCTTTATGGATAAGAACGATCTGACTCAAGGTCATCCCTGGATCAATGGACTTGAGCATGTCGTAAAGCGTGAGTAATCCAATAGACACTGCTGTCATGGATTCCATCTCCACACCCGTGTTGTGTGTTGTTCTGCACCGGCAGCACAGGATGAGTCCCGGTAGTGAGGGATCCGGTTCAATCGTGACCTCCACACCACTGAGTGGTAACTGGTGGCAAAGGGGAATCAGTTCCCAGGTCCGTTTCGCCGCCTGAATGGCTGCGACTCGCGCAACAGCGAGGAGATCACCTTTCGGTGTGTTGCCGGAACGGATCAGTTCCAGCGTGGTTGGCTGCATTTGAAGGCAGCCTTTAGCGGTTGCTTGGCGTTTCGTTGGACGGCGATCACCCACATCAACCATGTGAACTTCACCTGATGTGTTGAGGTGAGTGAGGCCTTCTTCCATGTTCAGCGGCTTCCTAAGGCAGACCAAAGTGTTGCCTCAGATCCCACAACTGGATCCACAACGGCTTTTGGCGATGCGTTGGTGGCCGTTGCTGACGAAAGTTGCTCAACCAACTCGCTGCGGGATCCCATATCGGCCCAGAGGGTGGCTGGTGAAGCAATCACTGGCTCCACTTGTGCATTGGGTCTGGTGCCGTCGATCGCAACCCCACCTTGACTGCGCACCATTTGGACCGCAAGTGAGCCAACAATGAAGGCTCCTAGAAAGCCCGTCGCGATTGCGATTTGGCTGCGATTTCCTGTAGAGACGACCCCAGAGTTCATGCCTAAATTGAAGAATTCAGACTCTCACTATGGAAACGTGTTGAGTGGATCGCTACCAAATGAAGCAAAAGCTCCAGGATAATTCACATTCTTGACGCCATAGGGGGTGCCTGCATGCGCATTGGCTTCGCTGGTATACCAGCCGTGAAGAGAGCCAAGAAGAAGTCCAAGTGAAATGGCTAAACGCATCCAAGAGGCCATAAGCTCACAAAATCTTCTCTGTGAACGTTGAAGCTCGAGGTTGCGAATGAAACCGTTTCGGGGGCGATGTCTACAAATGGTTCAGTTTGAACAATTTATGTCGTTAAATGCATGAATCAATCCAGTCATTGCTTTGGGTTTGAGAAGGATTTTGTTGGGAATTGGCGTTGTATTCCTCTTTGTGTCAGGCGAAAGCTAGACCTCATGGGTGTCAAACTGAAGTTGAGTCACTGGATGGAGTTCACTCAGGAGCAGCGCCAAGATTTGGTGGATTGGCTTGATCAACCTTCAGCTTTGTCTGGCATGCGGGAGCACTTGCGGAAGCTCACCCTTGAGACTGTCGATGGGATGGTGAAAGATCTACCGATGGCTGTGGATGAGCCTTGGCAGACTTTGGCTGTGATTCCCCAGGCTATTCAGCAAGCAGCTTGGGAGAGATCTGCTTCCATCGGCACGAACCAATGGGCTGATTTATTTGAATTGGAGCGTTTTGCCCTATGTAAATTGGTTCGTCCTGGCCATGATCATCACAACTTGGATGCTGCTTTTAGCGAAATACTGGGTTGATCAATTGTCGAAGCGCTTCTAAGCGCCCTGCTTCCTGTTCGATTGGTTTGATGACAGAAACTGCTGGAGCGACGATGACTGCACTTGCTTTTAATTCCGGTTGTTTTGATATGGGGCAAGCCTGCTCATGCATCAGTGCATTCACTTCACAGGCTTGAGCTTGCGTGAATCCCCAATGCATCGGAAGAAAGACTGTGCTCCGTCGGATTTTGTCTGTGACTTTCACACGAGCGGTGAGTTGGCCCCTTCGGGAGCTCACCGCAGCTAGCTCTCCATGCTTCACCGCAAATTGATCCGCATCTTTAGGGTTAATTTCTAAGAGGGGTTCTGGATGCATCGTTTTTAAGCGCTCTACCTTCCCTGTCCGAGTCATCGTGTGCCACTGTCCGAGATAGCGGCCAATCGTGAGAACTAGTGGGTAGGTGTCACAGGGTGGCTCTGCAAGACCAAGCGGTTGGTCGCTACAGAACCGTGCTCGTCCATTTGCGGTTAAAAACTTGTGATTGGTATACAGCCGTTTTGACTCTTGAGATGGTGAACTGTCTTGAGGAAATGGCCATTGCTGTGGTCCTTCTTTGGCAAGCACTTCATGACTTAAGCCTGAGACATCACATAATCGTTTTTGTGTTAATGCTGTGAATTCTGCGTATACCTCGGCTGCAGAGTTGTATGTGAATTGTTCTTTGAAACCAAGGCGTCTTCCGATCTCGGCAAACACCTCCCAATCGGGACGACTTTCTCGATGGAGATTTCTGAATGCAGGGCAGTAAGTAACCCTTCGTTCAGAGTTGGTCATGGTTCCAGTTTTTTCGCTCCATTGAGCAGCTGGTAACAGCAGATGGGCGTAATGCGATGTTTCTGAGTCTGCATAGGCTTCGCTAACAACGACCAAGGGGCAGCGCTTCATCGCTGCTTTAACTCGCTCTAGATCTGGCATGCTCACCAGAGGATTGGTTGCAGCCACCCACCACAAATCAAGCTCTCCTCGTTCCATCGCCTCCACCTGTTGCCAGGCCGTAAGGCCAGGCTTGGACGCAATTTTCCCTTTGGTAAATCCCCACGTTTGCTCGACTTCAGCGCGATGCTCGGGGTTCGTGACTTGGCGATATCCAGGTAGAAGATGGGAGAGGCCGCCTGCTTCTCTGCCTCCCATGGCGTTGGGTTGTCCAGTGAGTGAAAAGGGTCCGGATCCTTCTTTGCCAATTTGACCCGTCAATAAGTGCAAGTTAATGATTCCACCCACTACTGCGGTTCCTTCGCGCCGTTGATTCACGCCCATCGACCAGAGGCTCAAGACTTTTTCGCGGCGATGAAAAAGTTGGGCGACTTCCCGAAGGCGTTTTTCTGGAATGCCACAAAACAAGGCCACCCGTCTAGGCGTCCAGCGGGCAATGACATCAAAAAAGGAGTCGTAGTTGTCTGTGCAGTTATCAATAAATGCAGGGTCCTGTCCGTTTTCACGCATCACCAGGTGGGCGATGCCATGAAGGAGGGCAAGGTCACTGCCAGGAGCTACCGCTAGATGGATGTCAGCTGCCTTTGCGGTATCGGTTTGGCGCGGATCTACCACCACGATGGTGAGAGCGCCAGGATGTCTTTTTTTTCGTTTCAGTAATCGTTGAAACAGCACTGGATGACACTCGGCGGTGTTGGTTCCGATCAGAAATGCCACCGTGCAATGGTCTAGGTCTTCGTAGCTGCAAGGCGGACCATCTGAGCCCAAACTGCGGGTGTAGCCGGCAACAGCAGAACTCATGCAGAGTCTTGAATTAGCGTCGAAATTGTTAGTCCCAAGCGCTCCTTTGAGTAATTTTTGAGCTAGGTAATAATCTTCGGTATGGAATTGTCCGGAGCCATACATGGCGATGGAGTCTGGTCCCTTGGATTTCAGGCTTGTTTTGATTTGGCTTGAGATGCGTTCAAGAGCCTCATCCCAGCTGATGGGTTGGAACTCGTAATCAAGACTGGTTCGGCCAAGGGGTTGATCAAGTCGGCCCCTTGAGAGGGTTTCGCCGACTGTGGCCCCTTTGATGCAAACTTGGCCGAGACTTGATGGATGGAGTCGATCTCCTCTAGCTGTCCACATAGGAGTTCCATCTGCATCTCGACGGACGGCTTCCCCTTTCTTTGCTGGTGGTCGTAAGTCCAGACCACAACCCACTCCGCAATATGGACATTGACTGCGAATGGTTGTGGTTGGCTCTGCCATGGTTTTGATATGGGCGTAATAGAAATACCCGGTGCTTTGGGCACCGGGTGCAATGTTCTTCTGAGAAGGTTGTTGGAATCAGTTCTTCGCGAATTGAGGACTCGCTATTTCTCCTTCATGTAATTCAGCGAAGGATCCTTGCGGTTCCTTGAGGAAAAAGAAGCAGAAGAAGGCAACAATTAGTCCAGCGATTCCTAAGACTTGGAAGAAAGCACTATTGGAGGCTGCAATGATTTCTGGTGAAGGATCCTTTCCTCCACCCATCCACATGGGCAGCAGGCTAAAAATAGTCAGATAAGTCACGGCTCCAACATTGCCATAAGCTCCGACCAAGCCAGCGACTTGACCTGTAACGCGTCTCTTCACCAAAGGAACCAGAGCGAACGTTGCTCCTTCTCCAGACTGGACGAAGAAGGAGGCAAGCATCGTGATCAAGACAGCAATGATGATTCCTGACGTTCCACTGAAAGTGCCAGGTTTAATCATGCTCATGACGAGATAACCAATCCCTAGACCCGCTGTTAAGAAGCCCATTGTGTTCTTTCGACTCCCTAGCTTGTCAGAGATGAGTCCACCGGCAGGGCGAGCCACAAGATTCACAAAGGCGAAGCAGGAAGCGAGGATGCCCGCGGTTGCCTTTGGGAGATCAAACGTGGTTTCGAAGAACGTTGGCAACATTGAAACGACAGCCAATTCAGATCCGAAATTCACAATGTATGTGAGTTCAAGAATGGCAACTTGTTTGAATTCGTAGCGATCTTCTTTGGGGTAGACCTTTGTACCCAAAATCAATTCACGATTGGTACGAATAATTCCCCATGTCTGAAATATGAACCAGATCAGAACGGCGCCTAGAGCCAGTGGATAGGTGCCGCTATTGAGGAAACCTACTTTTTGCAGACGCCAGCAGAGTACACAGAGAATGGCCGCAAAGGGCACGTTCATACCGAGCAAACCCCAAAAATCACGCATGGAAGTTACTTCCAAGCCAGCTGTTCGATTCGGTTTTTGGTAAACCTTGCCTGGAGGTGTATCGGTGACGTTGAAGTAGTAGATGAAGCCGTAGACAGCAGAGATAATCCCAGTTAGTGCAATAGCACCACGCCAATTAATGATTGCGCCTGAGGGCAGTTCGAAGCCGCCTGAGAACGAGAGCCATCCGGCGAGTCCAACCAGAGTTAGAGCGGAGAATGCGGATCCAAAATTGCCCCAGCCGCCATAGATGCCCTCAGCGAGGCCAATCTCTTTGGGAGGGAACCATTCAGCCACCATTCGGATACCAATCACAAAGCCTGCGCCAACGATCGAGAGCAGCAGGCGTGCCACGACTAATTGATTGAAATCTTGTGCAGAAGCAAACATCAGGCAAGGAATGACCGAAAAAACCAGAAGAGTGGAATAGGTCAGTCGAGGCCCAAATTTATCGAGGAGCATTCCGATCAGAACACGCGCTGGAATTGTGAGAGCCACATTGCAGATGGCCACTGTGCGTATCTGACCAACACTTAAGCCCAAATCTGCCTTAACAGTGGTGGCAAGTGGAGCCAAGTTGAACCAGACCACAAAGGTCAGAAAAAATGCAAACCAGGTGAGATGAAGAGTTCGGTATCTCCCCTGGAAAGACCAGAGTTCTCCAAGCATGGGGGTATTGAGGATGGATGTAAACCCCGGCTTCCTAATAAATGCGCTGAGGATTCAAGCAGCGGCGCGAATGCAAACCGCTTTTTGATTTCATCATCAATCGAATCCCTGTCTCGTCGCGACGGATACCGAATGGACACAGAACTACATAATTGGCTAGATCGATTTCAGGGCTTTTCTTACGTTTGGATGTATTCGCTACATTTCGAGCAAATGTGTTGTGCCCGGATAATGGTTTAGATGGCTGATTTCTCGTTGGTGCAGGATCTTGAGGCTTGCGTGCTTTCTGGCGGATTGAGCCGACGCATGGGGCGTGACAAGGCGTTGATTCCTCATCCGCAAGGAGGCTGTTGGTTGACTCGTAGCATTGAATTGAGTCGAAAACAGGGTCTGGCTGTTCATGTAGTCAGTTCGCATTCAAGCCATGACCTGTTGGCTTCAGCGCTGGATGGTGTGACATGCAGGTCAGATCCTTTTCCTGGTATGGGACCATTGGCTGCCCTTTCGGCTGTCTTTGGTAAGACCAAGGCCCTAGGTTTGTTGGTGATGCCTGTTGATATGCCTTGGTTGGAATCCACGACTCTTGATCAGCTGATTGGAGTCTGGAAGGAGAATCCCTCCGTTGCGGTGGTGTCGCATGACGGGAACCGACTTCAGCCCCTGTTTGCCATTTATCCCAATGACAGTGTTTATCGGACCACCATGTTGCTTCAATTGGCTTCTGATCAGTTGAGAATGCTCGATTGGCTTCATCAAGTGCCGTATCAGACGCTCGTACTTCCTGAGGCCCTATTGCGCAACGCCAATTGCCCTGCTGATCTCACTGTGCTTGATGAATGATGCAGTCATCATCGGTGATTGATTTGCTTGATCGGCCTCTCGGAGTGTTGAGGCTATCCCTCACTGCTCGTTGTAATTTAGCGTGCCCATATTGCTGTCCAGATAGTGTGGAGCCGCAGGGGTTGTTGTCAACTTCAGATCAGCTGCGATTGATTCATTCGGCGTGTGTTTTAGGTGTTCATACTTTGCGTCTAACAGGTGGTGAGCCTCTTTTAACCGATCGGCTTTGGCCGCTCCTCGAGGCGCTTTCGGTTGGTAGAGCAACGTCCGGCCATCCCCTGTCTCGATTAAAAGACCTAGCAATTACGACGAATGGATCACTCCTTGATGACGCGAAAGCTCAACAACTGCGTGCTTTGGGAGTTGATCGCATCACCATCAGTTTGGATGCTGTAGATGCTGAAAGTATCGCTAGGATGGCTGGTCTTCGTC